>CAJFPI010000063.1 GCA_904398675.1 uncultured Oscillospiraceae bacterium | reverse complement strand
GAGGCTCTATTTAAATGCCTAACCTCACCCGCAGAGCGGGTGGCTATTCCTTTCGCTCTCGCGAAAGTCGCTTAAGCGAGCGCAAAAAGTCCCCGCAGCCGGATGCTCTGTCTGCGGGGACTTTAAATCGTCGAAAAAGGCCCAGCCTTTTCCGACGGGAGGGGGCGGCCCGCCGCAGCACACGCACTTGGCCGTTGAAAGACGGCCAGTCCGCACGTTTGCGGGCCGAGATGTGTTTTCGTCCACGCATATGTCGCGGCCGAAAACAGGCTGTGACTTTTTCGCGCCTGCGGGCGCGAACTCTGCGAGGCCTTTTTAGCATGCAGCAGTCCCGGCAGACGGGTGTTCCGTCTGCCGGGACTGCTTTTTATCTCTGATGCACTCTACTTTCGGCGGAGGACGCCGCCCCGGTCCATGGCGGCAAAATCCCCCTGCCAGATGGCGGGGGCGCCACTGACAAAGACGTAGTCCATCCCGTCGGCACAGCGGTCCGGCTCCTCATAGGTCCCCCGCTCATGGATCCAGGCCGGGTCAAACACCAGCAGATCCGCGTCCATGCCCGGGGCGATGCGACCCTTCCCCGCCAAGCGCAGAGCGTCCGCCGGGGCGCTGGTCATCTTCTGTACGGCCTCCTCCAGCGTCAGGACGCCCTTTTCCCGGACATAGGTCTCAATGATCCGGGCAAAGGTGCCGTAAACCCTGGGATGGCGCTTGCCCTCGGTTGGATAGGTGCTGTCGGAGATCACAGAGGCACGGCTGCTGCGGAGGATGCGGGCGATATCACTTTCGGCGGTAATAAAGTCGATCATGGTGATTGCGCAGTGCTCCTCCACCAGGAGATCACAGGCGCAGTCGAAGGGATCCTGGCCCCGTGCCTTGGCAATGTCGGCAATGCTCATGCCCTGATAGGGCCGGTTGGCCGGCACCTGCAGCGTGGAGCAGCGGATATTCTCCCAGCCCACCATGCCGGCGATGTTGTCAAAATCCGTCCCCGTCTCAATCCGACGGCGGAGCGTTTCCCGCTGCGCCGGATCCTGCAGCCGCCGGGTAATGGCCTCCGTGCCGCCCTGCAGGAAGTCGTGGGGCAGGATGTGGATCAGCTGGGTGGAGCCGGCGGTATAGGGATACACGTCCCAGGCCACGTCCATCCCCTCCCCCGCCGCCTCTTCCAGCCGTGCAAGGGCCTCCGGGATCAGGCGGTCCCAGTTGCGCCGGCCCATGGCCTTCAGATGGCTGATGTGCACCGGAATGTTCAGCGCCCGCCCCACGGCAAGCATCTCCTCCAGCGCCTCCAGCACGCCGTCGCCCTCCTCCCGCATGTGGACGGTCACGGGGATATCCCGCCCCCTGAGGGGGGAGAGGGCGCGGATCAGCTCCTCCGTGGTATAAAAGCACTCCGGCGCGTATCCCAGGCCCAGGGACACCCCCAGCGCCCCCTCCGCAAGGGCCTGGGCGATCCGCCGCCGGATCTCCTGATAGTCCTCCTCCTCCAGCCGCTCCCGGCTGTAGCCCGCCACGGCGGCCCGGATGGTCCCTGCCCCCGCCAGCATGCCCACATGGATGGGGATGCTCTCCCGCTCCAAGGCGTCCAGATAGGCGCCCAGAGTCTCAACGGGCCGCTCTGTGTCCATGGGGCCGGTAATGGGCCGCAGGTAATCCAGCACCTCCTGCCGGTAAGGGCCGGAGAGGGGCGCCAGAGAGAGCCCGCAGTTGCCGTTGACAATGGTGGTCAGCCCCTGCCGCAGCTCCAGCCTGCCAAAATCCGATCGGAAGGCGGCGCAGTCGCCGTGGCGGTGGATATCCAGGAACCCCGGCGTCACCGCCCGGCCGCCGGTGTCCACCTCGCTGCGGGCCGGCCCCAGATCCCGGCCCACCGCGGCGATCTTCCCGCCGCTGAGGGCCACATCCGCCTCCACCGGCGGGTTTCCCAGCCCGTCATACACAAGGCCGTTTCGAATCAGCCAATCAAACATACTGCTCCATCCCCTTTTTGATCTTCCAGCCAAGCTTTCAACTCTGACAGGCTGCCCCCCGCAAAGCTCCGCGGGACCTGCCGCTTTCATCAGACTATTGTACCACACCGCCCGGGAAAGTCAACGGTGCGCCGCCCTCCTCACAGCACACTGGCAATCCGCTGCCACTCCCGCTCCGCCAGGGCCTGCACCCCTGCGAAGTCCACCGCCGGGTGGTAGGCCGCCTCCAGCAGATCGTGGGATGCCTTGGCGTCCCGCAGCCCCTCGTATGCCTCCTCCATCAGCAGTCCGTGCATCCGGCGGTAGAACCGGCAGCGTGCCTTGCAGCGCTTGACCGCCCCCGGATTCAGCATGCAGTCCAGGTGGATGCGGCGGTACGCCTGGCCGGCATAGGTCATCCCCTCCCGGCTGGTTACAAAGGCCAGCGACAGCTCCGGAATCAGCAGATGGAGAAGTTTTCCCGGGTGATTCTCGTCGGGACAGGCAATCACATCATACCGCCGCTCTGCCGCCAGGGCCGCGGCCTGCTGCAGCAGGATGTCCCCCAGGCCATAGGAATCCAGCAGGACATAGACCCGATCCGCCAGCTGTTCCACCGTGTCAAACCTTGTCACCAGGCCCTTGCAGGTGGGGCCGCCCAGGAACCGCTGGGAGACGCTGCCGCTGCCCTTCCCTCTGCGCCCGATCTCCCGGGAGAGGATGCCCTGTGTCCGCTTTTCCAGCCTGGCCCGGTCCCAATTCTCTGTCATCAGGGTCCGCAGCGTGTCCTCCACCTCCCCTGCGGCGTGGAGCGCCCGGTAGGCTCGCTGGTAAGCCGCGCGGTACTGATCGGCATAGCAGCAGATTGCCGCCCGAACCTTCTTGCAGCTTTCCACATCAAAGAACTGCCCCAGGTCCAGATACCGGTCCACTGCGGCGGGATACTGTGGCTCCACCACATGGGAGTGCGTAACAAAAGGACACCTTCTCACATCTTTTTCTGTTTCAGCGGCCTCTTCCCCTTTTCCGGACTGCACCGGAAACTCCACGAGGCAGGACAAGCCCCTCCGCAGATTTTTCTGCAGAGGGGCTTGTTTTTTGATGGCACTTCAGATGTTCCGTTCCGGTCCATCCTGCCAACAAAGCCAAATACTTAGGCCTTGGCAGTGGCGCGGGACTTGAAGTAGTACACCAGATAGCACAGCGTACCCACAACACCGAACAGGGCCAGCATCAGGTAGGCGCTCTGTGTGCCCACGCTGTCGGAAATGAGGCCCATCAGGAACGGGGAGGCAGCGCCGCCGATGCCCTGGCCGGCAGTAATCAGGCTGGTCATCGTACCGGCATTCTTCGGGAAGGACTCTGCGCCCAGGCCGATCAGCGTGGAGTACAGCGGGCCGGCAACAAAGCCGATGGCGCCCATGCAGATCAGGCCGACCATGCCGCTGGTGGTGGTGTACATCACAACCAGGAGGATCGTCATGCAGACAAAGCCAAAGATCAGCACCTCGCGGCGATACTTGTCAAAGAGACCTGCCAGCAGACGGGCGGGGATCATCATGAACCAGTAGGCGGAGATGGCAGTGGCGATGTAGGCCGGAGTCCCCAGCATGGTGAAGTAAGAGCCGGAGAAGAAGGTCAGACCATTCTCAACGGAGCAGTACAAGATCATGGACAGGAACAGGCCGATAAAGAGGATCGAGCCGATTCCCTGGAAACGACCGGCATTGCCGCCCTTCTTCTCATCCGCCGTAAAGGTGGGCTGGGGAGCGAAGGTGAGGGTCAGCACGATGACGAGGCTGATCAGCACCGCGATACCGGCCAGCCAGTAGCAGCTGCGCCAGTCCATTCCCCGGTTCATGCAGAAGTTGATGACCTGGGGGCTGACCACAGCGCCGAGGCTGTAGAACATAAAGCTAAAGCTGATGAAACGACCGGCACGGGCCGCGAAGGCGTCGCCCAGGGCAGCAGAGATGGTGCTCCAGGTCACGCTGGCGCCGGCGCCGATAAGGAACACGCCGATGATGAAACCGACTGCGTTGGAGACAAACAGGGTAAACGCACATCCAACCAGGAACAGCAGAGAGAACGCCGTGATGATGTTCTTCCGCCCCAGGCGGTCAGACAGGCCGCCGAAGAGCACCGGCGCCACCAGAATAGCCAGATACTGGAAGGTTGCCAAAAGGCCCTTCAAAGTTTCAGAGAGCTGATACTCTGCAGCCACAGGGTCGATGACCAGGTTAAAGCCACCCACCTGCAGGCCCAGCGCAAACATCATTACGCTCAACAAGGCAAACAGCAGATTTGCGTTATACTTTTTCTCCATAAAATTTTACTCCTTTTCCACAACAGCCGCGGCCAGGAGGTCAGATGCACGCTCGACAGCCTCCATCACCTGTTCGTAGGTGGCGCAGCGGCACATATTTCCGGAGAGGGCCACTTTGATCTCCTCTCTCGTGGGATGGGGATTGCGTTTCAAAAGGGCATAAGCACTGAGGATCATGCCGGGGGTGCAGAACCCGCACTGCACAGCGCCGGCGTCAATAAAGGCCTGCTGGATGGGACTGAGAGTGCCGTCCTCGTTGGTCAGGCCCTCAATGGTGGTGATGGACTTGCCGTCCGCCAGCGCCGCCAGCCACATGCAGGAGGCGTTGGGCACCCCGTCGATCAAGACGGTGCAGGCGCCGCATTCGCCCACCTCGCAGCCTCTCTTGGTGCCGGTAAGGCCCAGACGGTAGCGGATCATATCCACTAAGGTCTCGCCGTCTTCCACCGGGCCGGTCCAGTCCTTGCCATTGATCTTAATATGGATGGTTTGCATTACAAGACACCTCCCGCCATTTCATACGCCGCCCGAACGGCACGCCGGGCCAGTGTACGGATGATCTGTTCCCGGTATGCCTTGGAGGCACGCCAGGAATCTCTGGGCTTGGCATTGGCCAGTGCCAGATTGCCGACCTCCTCCAGCATATCAGCGGTCAGACGTTTCCCCTTGAGGAAGTTCTCCGCCTCCACAGCACGGATGGGCGTGGGCGCTGCAACGCCCAGAGCAATTCCGATATCAGAGATCGTCCCGTCCTCCGCCACGCCGCAGGAGGCGGCGCAGCCGATCAGCGCCAGGTCCATGGCCTTGCGGGTGCTGAACTTGATGTAGCAGTCGCCGTAATGGGCGGCGCTGTAAGCCGGCAGCTCGATAGACACCAGGATCTCGCCGCTCTGCCGTTTCACGCGGCCGGGCCCGTCATAAAATTCGGTGATGGGGACCCGGCGCTCGCCGGCGGCGCTGCGCAGCACCAGGATGGCGCCGCGGGCGAAGAGGCCCGGAGCGCTGTCGGCAGAGGTGGCGCCGTTGCATACGTTGCCGCCGATAGTGGCAGCGTTCTGGATCTGCGGGCCGCCCATGGCCAGAGCCGCGGTGCGCAGCATCGGCACGCTCTCAGCAATGATGGGGCTGTTGGCCAGATCGGTGAAGGTGTTGTACGCGCCGATCTCCACAGTGCCGTCGTCCCGGCGGCGGATGCCCCGCAGCTCCTGCAGGTTCTGCAGGCCCACCAGGAGGACGTCCTCGGGCTTTTTCTTCCGCATGGATACCAGAATATCGGTTCCACCGGCGATGGGACGGGCGTCCGGATGCTCCGCCATATAGGCCAGCGCATCCGTCAAAGTCTCAGGACGGTACAGTTCTTTCACAGAGTACATCATACCGTTACGCCTCCTTTCCCTGCTTGGCGCTGGCGATGGCCTCATAGACCCGCTCCGGCGTCAGCGGATTGGTGGGGATGTTGACGCCGATGGCGTCATAGACCGCGTTGTGAATGGCGGCCGCAGGGGTAATGTTCGGGGGCTCGCCCAGAGCCTTGTTGCCGTAGGCGCCGGCGGGATCGTATGTATGGATGAACTGCGCGTCGATATCCGGCACATCGGCGAAGGTGGGGATCTTGTAATCCAGCAGCGTGTCGTTGAGGACGCGGCCGGTCTTGGGATCGATCAGGACCTGCTCCATCATGCCGAAACCAAAGCTCATGATGCTGCCGCCGGTGAGCTGGCCCATGGCGGTCTGGGGGTTGATGAGGTTGCCGCAGTCCATGCAGGTGACCAGCTTGAGCACCTCCACCTTGCCGGTCTCCGTATCCACGGCCACCTTGGCGAAGGAGCCCATGTACTCCAGCACGTTCTCCACGGGGATAAAGCCGGCCTCATAGCCGCAGGTGCCGCCCTCGGTCAGGTGGTAGATCATGTTCTCCGCCACCTTGGGCATGTCGATCAGCTCCTTGCCGGTAGCCTTCTCGATCACCTTGCCCATGCGGGTATCCAGCTCCTCGGCGGGACGCTCCAGCATCACGCCGGCCCGCTCCAGCAGCTGCTCCTTGCACTGGAGGGTGGCCTTCTTCACGGCCTGACCGGTGACATAGGTCTGGCGGGAGGCATAAGCGCCCATGTCCGCCGGGCACAGATCGGTGTCGCCCTCCACCACGGAGATCCACTCAAAGGGAACGCCCAGCGTCTCGGCGGCGATCTGGGCCATGACGGTGTCGGTGCCCTGGCCGATCTCGGTGCAGTTGATGAAAAGGGTGGCGGAGGCGTCATCCTGCAGCATCAGCCGTGCGCCGGACATCTCGCAGCTGAAGGGGAACACGCATGCCTGATAGGTGCTCAGGGCCATGCCGATGCCGTACTTGATGGGGCCGTCGTCAGCAGGCGGGTTCTCGCGGAACTCCCTGTAGCCGATGCGCTTGAGGCCCTCCTCCAGCACCTGGGGCATGCCGCAGGTGTGATCAGAGTAGTAGTTGCCGAAATTCCGCTTGTCGCCCTGTTTATAGAGGTTCTTCAGGCGGAAGTCCAGAGGATCCATCCCCAGCGTCCGGGCGATATGGTCAATGTGGGACTCGTTGGCGATGCAGTACTGAGGCATGCCGTAGGCCCGCATGGCCGCGCCGATGAGCTGGTTGCTGTAGATGGTCTTACCGTCAAACCGGGTATTGGGGCAGGGATACAGCCCCTCAAACTGACCGTACTCATTGAGCACCACGGAGTGGCCGTGGGAGGCATAGGCACCGTTGTTGCGGATGGTGTAGAGATCACGGGTGGTGATCTTGCCGTCCTTGGTGACGCCGGTACGGAGCTTGAAGTAGTGGCTGGGGCGGGTGCGTGTGCAGGACAGGTTCTCCTCCCGGGTCAGCTCCAGCATGACCGGGCAGTGGCAGGCCTGGGCCAGCACAGCGTTGATAAACTCATATACCGGCTCCTGCTTGCCGCCGAAACCGCCGCCCACCGTCATCTTGACGATGCGGACCATCCGCCGGGGCAGCCCCAGGATGTAAGCCAGACGCTCGCGCATGATGGTGGGCACCTGGTTGGAGACATAGAAGGTCAGCTTGCCGGTGTGGTTGTCGATGTCCACGATGGAGATGTGGGTCTCGATCTGGGCATGGGTCACAATGGGGGAGCGATACTCGTCCTCCACCACGATATCCGCGTCCCGCAGGCCGGCTTCTACATCACCGTACTCTGTGAAGGTTTCACCGATGATGTTCTTGGAGTCCTTGTGGATTTCCATGGCGCCCTCGGCCAGGATATCCTCGTCCTTCAGCAGGAAGGGCAGCTCCTCGTACTCCACGTCGATCAGGCTGATGGCCTTCTCGGCGATCTCCTTGGTATCCGCAGCAACAGCCGCCACCGTGTCGCCCACATAGCGGACCTCTTTCTCAAAAATCAGAGAATCCAGCGGCGAATCAAAGGGCAGGGGGTGACCGCAGGGGGTGAAGGGAATGTGCGGCACGTCGTCATAGGTCAGGACGGCCCGGACACCGGGCAGCGCCTTCGCCTTGGACGTGTCGATGCTTTTGACAATCGCATGCGCGTAAGGACTCCGCAGGATCTTGCCCTGCAGGAGATGGTCGAACTTCATGTCGCCCACATAGGTCGCCTTACCGGTGACTTTGTCATAGGCGTCAACTCGCTCGACTGGCTGTCCAACAACGAAATGCTTGTCCAATCGATCTCGCTCCTTTCTCTCACAGATACTGCGCTTTGGCAGCACCGGATGGTCCTGGCTGGGAGAGAACCTCGCCTTCCTCCCAAACCGATACATCTATATTATATGATATAGCTGTAATACTTTCCAGCACAATTCATGATGACCGGAGACATTTCTGTCTTTTGACCAAACATGTGAGAAAAAGATTGTAGAAATCGTCAATTGAAAAATTAAATTCTTCAATTATTTCAGTTAAAATAACGTTATTTTTTTATTAAAATAACGTTATTTCATATTTTTCCGCACCTTTTCATAAGGTGCGGATCCCTGCAGAACCCCCTGCTTTTACTGGAACGGTTTCCCATTTTATGAATCCGGAAGTGGCAAAAACCTCCATGTTTTACTGCGGCGGGGAGAGGTGCGGAAACTCTCTGCGCCTCCCCCGTCCATCCACTCAGCCCCGCAGGAAAACCACGCGCTCGTCCAGGTCCTTCTTTTCTCTCTGTTTCACCTCCTCTGCCGGAACGCCCACCGGGATGATGGTGCGCACGGTCTTCCCCTCCGGGAGCTGCAGCATTGCTTTGAGCTTTTCCGCATTCCCGTTCAGCTTGTTGGTCATGCCGTCCATCCAGACCCCTGCATAACCCAGCGCTGTAATGGCCAGCATCAGGTTTTCCGTTGCCGCCGCGTAGTCCTCCACTTCAAAGCTCAGCCCATTGCTATAGACAACCTTCTCCGATACCACTACAAAAAACAGCGGCGCTGTCTTGGTCGCGGGGGTGGGCATCAGATCCGCCAGCTGCTGGCGCAGAACGGGATCCGTCACCACCAGGAAGGAGGTGGTCTGCAGGTTATAGCCGGAAGGGGCCTGAATCGCGGCGGTCAGCATTTTTCGGACATCCTCCTCCGGCACAGGCCGGTCGGTGAACGGTCCGCGGTAGCTGCCGCGGCGTGCAACGGTCTCAAAAAACTCCATACGTCATTCCTCCGTTTTCATCTATTTCTCATTGGCTGTCCGCCAATCAGATTGCTGTTTCTCTGGAGGACGGCCCTGCGGGCCGTGGGTTCCATTATTTTCCATCCATCTCCTGCACCAAAGGCAGAAGTTTCAGGGCAATTTTCATGTTCAGCACATCCTCCGGATCATTGAAATCCACATGGCAGATCCTTCCGATGGTCTCAATCCGGTAGCGGATGGTATTGGGATGGAGATACAGCGTATTGCCGGCCCTGCTGTAGTTCTCCTTGCAGTCGAAGAACGTCTGCAGCGTTCTCAGCAGATCCAGCTTGGCGTAGCTGTCCACCTGGATGATAGGCAGCACATAGTCCTGACAGAAAAGCCGCAGCTCCTCCGGCAGGGCAGCCGCACAGTAGAGGCGGAACATCCCCATCTCCTCAAAGCGGAACATATGCCGCTCCGGCGCAATCGCCCTGCCTGCCTGCAGCGCATACTTTGCCTGGGCATAGCTGACATGGGTGTCCTTGAGGCTGACCCGGCGGCCCAGGCCGAAATAGAACCCCTCCCCTTCAAAGCAGGCGCTCATGATTTCCAACAGCCCCTCACAGGAGGCCGTCTCCTCCGCCACCGGAAACAGGACCACAAGGTCATCCTGATAAGGAAACACGGTGATCGACTGCCGCTCCCGTTCCAGCTGCCGGTTCAAGGCGAGCTCCATCTCCTGGCTGCCAACCGTGCCGCCGACGCAGGTAATCAACAGCACCCGCAGCTCCAGCGGCAGCCGCCAGCTGAGCCCCTTTGCTGCCAGCAGCATCTCGTGCAGCGACTTCAGCTTGCCGGAGAGGAGGTTATCGATAAAGATCCGCCGGCGCCGGGCAGACTGCTGCCGGTAATTGAGCAGCTGGACGACCTCCAGCTCTCCCACCAGCTTTGCAGAAGAAAGGACGGCCGCATCGTCTTCGTCAAAGGGCGGCTCTCCGCCGAAAAGCCAGAGATAGTTGTGGCCGTTCCCCCCGGTCTTCAGCTTGGCCCCCAGGTTATCCCCGGGGCTGGGCAGCGTATCGGGAAATCGCAGCGTGCCGGGAAACGTCCCGGAGGGGACAAAGCGCTGTATGCTGTCACTGGCAGAGAGGGCTTTGGCGAAGGCCGTCGCCGTCTCCCCCTGCGGGGAGAGGTAGCAGGTATCCTCAAACAGCACCGCCGCGCCGCGCCCCAGCAGCGTCCCCATCTTTTTCACCAGTCCCTCGATCCCCCGCTGGCTGATCTCCAAAAGCAGCAGTTTCAACAGCTCATCCTTGCTGATAACCGCCTGGATCCCGCGCAGATAAACGCTGTTGGAAAAATAGGTAATAAAATCCGCGTAGGCCGGACAGGTGTCCGACAGCGAGACCAGGGGAAATTCCAGCTCATCAGCCAGGGCGCACAGCTCCTCAGGGATCCGGTTGTCCGGAAAGTGGATTGCCTTGAGCGCCATTGCGGCCACACCGTGCTCATGGACCCGCCGCATCATCTCCATCTGCCGCTCTGTGGAGCCGGCAATGGAGTAGGCGCTGCAGAGGACCAGCATTCCCCTCTTGAGATACTGGTATCCAAAGGGCCCGTCAATGATGTTGATGCATGTCACCGTTCGGTCCACGCCGGCGGCCCCCGCCACCAGCCTGGATCCGGTGAACAGCTCAGACTGCATCATGATGGGAAATGGTACATTCATTTCAATACTGCGCCCCCAGCCGCCGAGATGCGGCCCCACCGGAGAATGCCGGACGGGAGGGCAGGATGCCCCCGCCCTCCCTGTCTGGCTGTGTGAACCGTATCAAACAATCTTGTCGTACACTTTTTTGACGATTTCCTTGCCCTTGGCCTTGATGGCATCCTCATCAATGTTGACCAGACGGCCCTGGCGGCAGATCACCTTGCCGGCCACCATGGTCATCTCAACAGGACGGGTATAGCCGATGGTGCCCAGGAAGGACATAGGATCCATCAGGGCGCCCACCATGTCCAGGATATCCACGTTGATCATGAACAGGTCCGCAGCCTTGCCCACGGACAGCTCGCCCAGCTCCGGACGGCCAAGAATGTCGGCGCTGCCGCGGGTAGCCAGTTTCAGCACCTGGTAGCCGCTGGGAGCCTTGTGGCTGGAGGTGAGGCGGTGGAGCAGGAAGGTGACGCGGATGTCGTTGAGGAGGTTGGAGGCATCGTTGCTGCCGCAGCCGTCCACGGCCAGGCCGACGGGAACGCCCAGCTCCATCATCAGGGGCACCTTGCACACGCCGGAGGACAGTTTCATATTGGACACCGCGTTATGGGATACGCCAACGCCGGCCTTGGCCATGCGGGCAACCTCCTCGTCGGTGAAGTGGATGCCGTGGGCATACCACACGTCGTCAGCCAGCCAGCCGCACTCCTCGGCCCAGTCCAGAGGACGCTTGCCATAGACCTCCAGGCAGTAAGTATCCTCGTCGTTGGCCTCTGCCAGGTGGGTGTGCAGGCGAACGCCCAGCTGACGGGCCAGCTTGGCGGACTCCACCATGGTGTCCGTATCCACGGAGAAGGGGGAGCAGGGGGCGATGGCAACCTGATGCATGGCGAAGGGCTTGGGATCATGGTACTTTTTGATCAGGCGCTCGGAGTCCTTCAGCGTCTCATCGATGGTCTCAATCAGCTCCTCCGGGGGCAGGCCGCCGTTGCTCTTGCCGCGGGTAAAGCAGCTGCGGCCGGCATAGAACCGCACGCCGATCTCGTCGGCCACATCGAACTCCCGGTCGATAATCTCCTTGCTGGAGCTGCGGGGGAAGGCGAAGTGGTGGTCAAACATGGTGGTGCCGCCGAACTTCACAAACTCCGCCATAGCAGCCATGGCGCTGTAGTAGATGTACTCGGGGTTGACGTTGCACCAGACGTTGTAGCAGTAGAGCAGCCAGTCGAACAGCTCCGAGTTCTGCACGGCGGGGATGTTGCGGCTGAATGCCTGGAGGAGATGGTGGTGGGTATTCACAAGGCCCGGGTAGACAAAGCAGCCCTTGGCGTCGATGATTTCGGCGCCCTCCGCGCTCAGGTTCTTGCCCAGCTGAAGAATTTTACCGTCCTCGATCAGAATGTCGGCGTCACGAAGGAGGGTATCCTCCTTATCGCAGGTAATAATGGCTTCTGCATTGCGGATCAATGTTTTCTTTCCCATAAACGTTTACCCTTCCCTTTCGCAGTTTACTAGAATTAGTGCTATCGAAATACGCATTTGTGTTTATATCTTCTCCATCAACACATCGTTTTGAGGAAAAGGTCATAACGAGGACGCACGACATCTCTGGTCCAGAGTGGTTCCCGCTCTCTCAACGAGCGGACGCTCCTCCGTTACGCTCTATTTCGTTATAAACGCAAATAAGGCCCCGTCGCCCGCAGCACGGGCAAGCGGCCTGTGAATCCCGGGCATGCGGGCCGGTTGGCCCGCATGCCCGGCTGTATGGATGCTCCCTGTCCGCCCTGATTTCCGGGCGATCGGAATACCCAAAGCCTTATTTCTGCTCTGCCAGCAGCTTGTCGATCTCAGCGAAGAACTCCTCCTGGCTGGGGATAATGGAGGCGTAGTACAGCTTGCCGTTCATGTAGAGAGAGGGCAGGTTCTTGACGCCCATCTTCTTGCTGCGGGCAATACCCTCGCGGGTGGAATACTTGTACTCCACCGCATCGATCTTGTCGCCGTACTTTTCCTTCGCATCCTGGACCGCAGCCCACATGTACGCACAGGCGGCACACTGGGCGGAGTCCAGCGTCATGGCCTCGATCAGCGGACGGGGCAGGTGCTCATAGTCGGGCAGCTCCACCTCATAGTCGTCGCCCACAGACTCATAGTCCTTGAGCATCTCGCGGTACATGTCGATGTTATGCGCCGCCTCGGACACGGCGATGCCGTTCTCGATGGGCACATCGTAAGGCATGTCGCAGCCCGGAGAGATAATCAGGTTCCGCGGATCGACACTGTCCACCATGTCCACCACATACTTCATGTTGTCCTGCTGATTGCCGAACAGCATGGTGGTGGTCAGGGGGATGTTGCCGCCGATGGCGATATTGTAGCGGTCGGTGATCTCCTTGGCAGTAGCCATGGGGATGTTCTCATCGATGGAGATGCCGTCGGGGTTGGTCTTGCACATCTCCTCGATGTTGCGCAGCGCATTGCCGCAGACAAAGAAGGAGGAGGCAACACCCTTGGAACGGATATAGTCGAAGATCTTCGTGTAGGGCTCCGTCAGGTAGTCCCGGAAACTCTTGGGGGAGATCTGGGAAACCAGGGGATCCACCGGGCAGATCACATCGGCGCCGGCCTCAAAGTACATGTCGATCATCTGGAAGGCGTTCTGGGTGACATAGTCCATCAGCTTGCGCACCTGATCGGGGTTCTTCTTCATATCCATGAAGAGCTTGGTACCCCGCAGATGGGATGCGAGCGTGAAGGGGCCGCAGAACAGGCCCATGATGGCGGTGTCGCTGCCGACCTCCGCCTTCAGGCGGCGGGTGGCCTCCATTACCAGGGGCAGGCGGCCATCGGCAGGCTGCACGACGCGCTCAGGCATGTCGTCAGTATCTGCCAGAGGATGGCTGGTCACGCTGGGGGGGTTGTCATCGGCCCACATCAGGTCGCAGCCGAGGATCTCCGCCTCCAGCTGGAGGTCAAACATCACGGGCTGTCCATCGGGACGATACAGCCGATGCACCTCAAGCAGGCACTCCATCAGCTTATCCACATCCGTCAGGATCTCAGTAGCGGTGTAGCCTTTGAACTTACCGGCATGGACGCCTGCAAACGGCACCCACGGCGGACGCTCTACCGACTCGTGCCGATAGGTTGCCAGGAGCAATTCTTTACCGGTCATCAGTTTTTTGCCTCCTATTCTTTGTGGTTGTTTGGGTTACAGGACGATGGTGATACGCTTATCGCTGACCTTGCCCATGTAGCACTCGCCAAAAGCCTTGTCCAGAGGCATGCCCAGATCAATCAGCTCGTTGCGCACACGGTTGAACAGCTCAATGTAGTTGTCCATGGGGCGCTGAGCCTGCAGATCAAAGCACTCCTTCAGGGGCAGGCCCTTGTCGGGAGCGTGCAGTTTCTCCTCATACTTGGGCAGGATCTTCTTGGCAATCTCGTTGGCCTGCTTACGGGTCATGCCGGCGCAGGACTTGAACACATCGCCGGACCACCAGCACTCGACCGGGGTGATGTAGTCGGTGTAGCGGCCGCCGGCGCTGCGGGGCTGGGTGGTCTTGGAGGCGCCGGACACGCAGTGGTTCATCAGGCCCACAGCGGACTCGTACATGAACATCTCGGTGCACGGGCCGGCAGTCTCGTTGACGATCTTGTTGCGCATGAAAGCGGTGTTGCGGCTGATGGCCTGGATGGACACGCTGTTGGCCCACACAGCCTTGCGGCCGCAGTTGCCGAAGAGCTGGATGTCATAGACATAGGAGCTGGTGTAGTCGCTCTGCAGAACAGTGGGGATCAGCAGGTCGTTGGCGACGCAGGCCAGGGCAGCACCCTCCGGCGGGCCGGCATAGCCGCCGATGTAGGAGAAGGCGCCCACGCGGAGCTTGTGGCCGTAGTTCAGGCCCTGGATGATGCGGTGGAAGTTGGAGAAGGTGCACTTCAGCTCCACCGGGCACAGGGACATGGTCACGTTGCCGCGGCCGGCCACGGCGGGAGCGCCGCCCAGGTGGCCGTACTCAGTGCTGGCGCCGGCGACGCCGGTGCAGGCCATGCCGGGACGGCCGGCGCGCCACAGGGCCTCTTTCTTCAGCTGGGACTCGTAGTTGCCCATCAGGGTCTCATAGGGGGTCCCGGAGCGGATGGTGCGGCCGAACACGGTAGCCAGGGTGGGCCCGTGCAGCACGTCAACCAGCTTGGGATACTTCACGATGCCCTGCACCAGGGGGATGTAGTTCTCCTCGGAGCAGACGATGCCCAGAGAGGAGGCCACCAGAGGAGCATACGGATCCTCGGGGCGGCGGGGCTTCATGATGACCTGATCCTGGCCCTCGCCCAGAATGTTGTAATCCTGGTAATCGCGGATGGACTCCAGCAGCTCGTCCTCGGTGATCTTGATGACGCGCTCAGTGTCCTCGCAGTACATGCCCAGCTCCAGAGCCAGCTCCCAGCCGGCCTTGAAGAAGGTATCCGCCAGATCGTCATCATAGTTGATGGGGTTCTCCAGATCCAGGGTACCCGTCAGGCCGTACTTCTTCAGGATGCCCTTGATGGTCTTGGGGATCACCTTGGTGTCCCACTCCTTCATGGGCATGATGGGGCCGGTGTAGGCCTTGTCCAGCATGTTCAGCAGACGCTGTACTTTAATGTTATACATCTTCTTCTCTTGCCTCCTTATTTCGCCTCAGAGTCGATCAGAATGATCTCGCCCTGTCCAGGGGTCTTGCGGGCCATCAGCTGCTTGCACAGCTCCACGCAGTCAGAGGCGGTGCGGGACCAGCCGTCGGCGCCCATATCCTTGGCAAACTGCGGGGTAACAGGGCCGCCGCCCACGATGATGTTGTACTTCTCGCGGTTGCCGGTGTCACGGATGTAGTTGGCGATATCGGACATGTAGGGGAGAGAAGTGGTCAGCAGCGTGGAAACGGCGACGATATCGGCGTTGACCTCCTTCGCCTTGGTGACGAAACTCTTCACCTCCACGTCGATGCCCAGGTCATGGACCTCAAAGCCATTGACCGCCAGCAGAGCGGACACCACGTTCTTGCCGATGTCGTGCACATCGCCCTTGGCCTGGCCGATGACCACAACGCCCTGCTTGTTCTTGGCGGCCTCCTCCTGGGACATGTTGGCGAAGATCACCTCGATGGCGCGGCTCATGGCGTCGCCGGCCAGAACCAGCTCCGGCAGGAAAGCCTCGCCGCTGTTGTACTGCTCGGACACCACGTCCATACCCTTGCTGGCGCCCTCATTGAGGATCGTCAGGGGCGGAATGCCGGCGGCAATCGCCTCGTTGACCAACTCAAGGGACGCGTCCTCGTCGCCCTCGGCAACGGCCTCGCTCAGTTTCGCCAGAATCTCTTCAGGTAACATCTTTTTTCCTCCATTTCTATACGCTTGCTTATCCCCAATCGCCAGGGGCCGGGTAAGCCTGTTCAGATCCCAAATACATAGGCTTTTTGAACAATTACAACTTACCTTTCCCCCTTATTTTAAAGCATTCTATATAGAAACGTCAATAAAAGATTTGCTGCCCTCACAGATTTTCATGAACTCTTCAAATTGCCCCCGGCTTTTTTGACAATTTGGCAATGGACACGCCGTCCGGCCGAATTTCCCCTCTCACTAAACGCCTGGCTATTGGTTAGAGCTGGAAAAACGGCGCTCCGGAGGCAGGGACTCCATCTCAGAAACGCCGTTCTGCGGACCGTTCGTTTCCCGGTACGGCCGCTCTTTTTCTGCAGAATCAGAGTTTCAGCTTACCCTCCAGGTAGGTCTGGGAGGCGGAGAGAATCCGGCTGACCAGCTTGACGCCCACCGAGGAGATCACCACCAGCGCCGTCTCCTCTGTCTGCTCCGGCCAGTCGTGGATCTGAATGTTCCCCCCCACTGCGCTGACCTCCTTGGCGCCCTGATCTGTCATGACAAAGCCCTTGATGCGGTAGGTATCCGGCGCAATCTCCTTCAAAAACGCCTCCAACCCCTGCAGCGCAACGCTTTCCTTCCCGCGGAGGGTAAAGGAGCTGGGCCGGGATGCCACCGTGTTGGTGGTCTCGCCGCTGGTCTTTCGCTCCGACTTGAGGTGGGAGAGCAGCTCGTCGATCTCCACCCGGCAGTAGGAGGTGCAGTAGACGCCTACCCCCTGGTTCAGCTCGTCGATCCGCTGGGCGATCCCTGTCAGCGTCTCCTCGTCGGCCAGATCCGCCTTGTTGACAATCACCGCGTCGGCGTAGCCCACCTGCTGGGCCAGCGCCGGCAGCACGTCCACCAGGTCCAGGAAATATTCCGCATCCACGATGCACACCGAGGCGAACAGCCGCAGCGGATGGGTGGTCTGGGACTGGATATCCTCCAAAAGCTTTTCCATATTGGCCGGATCCGAGAGGCCGGAGGCCTCGATCAGGAGGTAGTCCAGATCCATTTTTGACATTTCCACAAGGCCGTTGACAAATTTTGACTTGATGCAGGCACAGAAGATGGAGCCGTTGGACAGCTCCAGCATCTCCATGCCCTCCTTCTGGATCAGCTTGGCGTCCACGTTGATCTCGCCGAAGTCGTTGACGATGATGCCAAGCTTATGCTGGGTATAGGCCTCCAGCAGCCGCTGGAGAAAGGTGGTTTTCCCCGCGCCGAGAAAGCCCGTGAGCAGAATAATATCGATCATACTGTGCCTCCTTCTACAGGCAGGCGGCCCTTGCCGCCGCCAGCACCGTCTCCTCCTCCGCAGCATAGGGGACGGCCTCCCCGCCGCAGAGCACCGCCGGATGGCCCTCCAGCGCCGTCCGCAGGCCGCGGACCTTCTCCGCTGCGGCCGCCGCATCGCCGCTGCACAGCGCCCCTTGCTCCAGTCCTGCACCGAGGCAGACCGGATATTTCTCCGTGACAGCCAGGGCCTCCGCCGCAGGCAGGGCGCTGCCCACGGAGACCCAGTCCGCCCCTACGTTGCACAGCGCCTCCAGCTGGGCCGCGGAGACGCCGGGGGCCAGCAGGCCCGACAGCGCGCCCCTGGCACGGATCAAATCAAAAATCGCCCGGTAGTCGTCTGCCAGCAGCTGTCCCATCCGCTCAGTCGGCACCCTGTGCAGCACAGGCTCGGCCAGGGCAATGACATCCATTCCCGCCCCGATATAGAGCCCCAGCATGTTGAAGGCCGCCTCAGCGCAGTAATTCAGGATCTCCTGCATATAGCCGGGGCTGCCGGCCAGGTCCTCTGTCAAAAGCCGCTCCCCCCGCAGCTGATACGCCATGGTGAAGGGCCCGCAGATGGGGGCGATCAGCGCGGTATCCGCCCCCGCCTCCTCCTTGATGCGCTGCATGGCCGGCAGAATCACCGGCAGCCGCCCGTCGTACTCCGAGGGCAGCATGCACCGGCACAGCATCTCGTCCGTGTCGGCCAGAGGATGGTTTGCCACCGCCGGCAGCCCGTCCCCGGACCAGGTAAGGTCACAGCCCAGGCACTCCGCCTCCACCGTGGTATCATACAGCACCGCCATGCCGTCGGGGGCATACCGCTCCCGGCAGGCCAGGAAGGCCGCCGCCATCTGATCGGCGTCCCGCAGAGCCGCCTCCGCGCCGCAGCCGGAGGCCTTTCCCCCGTAGGCGCCGGGGAGCAGGATCCAGGGCGTACGGTCGGTTTTCTCCCGGCGCAGCGCCTGTAAACAACGTTCTTTTCCCATCTTTTGAGCCCGCCTTTCTGCCGCCCGCCGTGTCCGGGAGCAGCCTGAGATCGAATAAATTTATTTTACCACAGGCAGCAGCCGTTGTCCATGGTAAGGTCCTTCTATTGCCGCGTCACCGCCGCGCCGTGGAACAGCAAAGAGAGGGCGCCTTTCGGCGCCCTCCCGTCACCATTACTGCGCCGCAGCCGCCTTGGCACGGTGGGGCGGCTTCCAGCCGGTGTTGTCCCCGAAATAGGTAATCGCTCCCTGGGGGCAGAGGTTTCCGCAGCCGTGACAGCGGTTGATGCAGTTCTCCGGCGCCACCACCACGGGCTTTGGCGCCTGCTCCGGGTCATAGGTGAAGTGCTTGTTCTTGGTGCACAGCTCCACACACTGGCCGCACTGGACGCAAAGCTCCTCATCCACTACGGGGTACCACTCTTTTGCCATTGGTCCTTCCTCCTTCTCGTTGCTCCTCAAATCCGTCTCACGATGGCCGTGCCATCTTCTCTATGCCTGCTCCAGGCAGGAACAGGCGGGGCCGTCGCCATCCTCTTCCCAGCCGCCCTCCTGCTCCAGCATGGAAATCACCTCGCTGATGCCCTGCTGATACTGGTGCAGCGTGGAAAGCCAGCTGCGCCGGCACCCAAGGCCCTCCTCGGTAATGGTGAAGATCCGGCGGCCGATGCCGCCGCCCTCCTGATCCAGCCGGGAGGTCACCAGCCCCCGTTTCTCCATGTCCCGGAGGGTCCTGTAGATCCCCGCCGGGTCCGGCATCAGCTGGTCCCACAGCTTGGTGCGGGCGATCTTCTGCATGATCACATAGCCGTGGCAGGGCGCCTCGCTCAAAATCGAGAGGATAATGGGCTGGACAAACCGGGTCAGGGTCTTGCCGTGGCAGGGACAGTCCTGGGTTTCCTTCCGCATGGTATCTCCTCCTCCCTGCAAATTTTTTCGCCGCACCTCAGTGCCAGCGGATCAGTTTTTTCTGGAGTCTGGTGACAATCCAGTTGAGTATGGTCACCACCACGCCGATGACGATGATCCCCGCCACGGCGTGGGCATAGTTTGCGTAGGTAATGCTGTTTTGCACATAAAAGCCCATGCCGTGGGTGGCGCCCATCAGCTCGGCAAAATTCAGCATCAAAAGGGACGTGGTCATGCTGACCTTCAGCCCCGAGACCGTCCCCGGGATGATGTAGGGCAGCAGGATCCGCCAGATCATGGTCCGGTTGGTGGGGCGCAGCATCCGGGCGGAGTCCAGAATCTGGGGCTCGATGCCCACCACCCGGTTGATGGTCCCCAAAAAGGTGGGCCAGAATACCCCCAGCACGATTACCACAACAGAGGCGCTGCGGAAGGTGGGCATCAGCGACACCAGATAGGGGGAGAACACCACCGCCGGAATGGGGGCCATCACGTTGGCAATCGGGTAAAAAAAGGCACGCAGGCGGGGATACCACCCGGCGTAGAGCCCCAGCAGCACCGCCAGAATGAGGCCGGTGAAAAAGCCGATGAGCAGCAGCTGCATGGAGTAGGCCACGTTTAAAAGCAGCGTCTGCCACTGCTCCCGGAAGGTGTCAAACACGTTCTCCGGCGCCGGCACCAGCACCGGGTGGGCCAGATTGCTCACCGAGGTGTACAGCTCCCACAGCAAAAGCAGCACCCAGACAAATACGATCAGGTCATAGGGCGCCGTGCTCTCCGTCCCCCGCCGCCGGTTCCGGATGACCGCCGCCAGGAACAGCAGCTCCATCAGCCCCAGCGCCGCCAGCATGGCCCCCCAGTGCTGCACGCCCGGCCGGCTTTTGGGTGCGAAAAGCACCACTGCCGCCAGCGCCAGCAGGAGGGCATGGGGAATCAGGAGACGCCTGCAGCGCGCCAGCATGGAGCCCCCTCCTCCCGGTCAAACAGCCCCAGCAGCTCCCGCCGCAGGGCCTCCATCTGCTCCCGCTCCTCCGGCAGGAGCCGGTTCCTCGGTCGCGGCAGGGGGACGGGGATATCGGATGCGATGCGGCCGGGGGTCATATAGATTATCCGGTCAGCCAGATACAGCGCCTCATCGATGTCATGGGTGACAAACACCACCGTCTTCTCCGACTGCCCCCCGCCCCAGCGCAGCGTGTCCATAAATTCCTGCAGCTCGCCGCGGATCTTGGCATCCAGCGCGCCGAAGGGCTCATCCAAAAGCAGGATCTCCGTGTCCATGGCCAGGGACCGGGCGATGGCCACCCGCTGGCGCATGCCGCCGGACAGCTGATAGGGGTACTTGTCCGCCGCGTCCGTCAGCTCCACCTTCTGCAAAAAGGCGTCGGCCAGACGGCGGGCGTCTGCCCGCCCCCACTTCCCCGTCTGCTGGATGCCAAAGAGGATATTCTGCCGGGCCGTCATCCAGGGGAAGAGTGTATAGCTCTGAAAGACGATGGATCGGTCCGTCCCCGGGCCGTCCACCGGCTCCCCGTCGATGCGGACGGTGCCCTGGGTGGGAAAATCCAGCCCCGCCAACAGGCGCAGCAGCGTGGTCTTCCCGCAGCCGGACCGGCCCACCACGCACACAAACTCCCCCCGCTCAATGGTGAGGTTCAGATCGTGGAGCACCTCGGCCGGGCGGCCGTGGTTGGGATAGCTGTAGCTGACGTGGTCCAGCTGGATTTTTACCATGCCGGCACCTCCTGTCTTCTCTCACAAATATACCGCATTTCGCGGCGGGAATCAAGTGTTATGGGCCTCGAAATAGTTGGTCATCTCCGCCCACAGGGCGTTGTCCGGCTCCCGCTGGGACAGCTCCGCCAGGGCGGTGCTGTACACGTCGGTCACCACATAGTCGCCCCAGTTGATCTCCGTCACCGGCTGGATCTCACCGATGTTGGCCATGGCCTCATAGAAGGCAACGCAGGCATCCTTGTCCGGATCCAGGGACAGGCGCATGTCAGGGGTGTAGCTGTCGGTGCCGTAGACCTGGGCCCGCAGGAACTCACGGTCCTCGCCGCTGTACTCCTCCAGGATGTCCAGGGTCTCCTCCTCGTTCTCCAGGGCGTAGGCGTGGCCCCGCATGGCCGCGATCTCAAAGCGCACCAGCGCGTCAAACTCATTGGCGTAGGTATCGGAGTTGCAGGTCTGGCGGCAGCAGGGATAGGGGCTGACAAAGTCGCTGACCGTGGCCACCACGTCTACGCCGTAATCGGCGGCGTAGTAGCCCAGGCAGGAGTTGGTGAGCACCAGGTCATATTCGCCGTTGACGCAGGCGGCGATGCCGGAGCTGGTGTCGCTGTAGTAGACAAAGCTCACGTCCGCACCCTCGCCGGGGGCGCCGATGGTGTAGCCCTCCTCCATGAGGTAATTTTTCAGCACCATCTGCCCGGTCTCCGCCATAAAGCAGCCGATGGTCAGGCCCACAAAGTCGTCAGGGGAATCCAGAACGATGCCGCTGCCCTTGGCGGCCATGATCTCGCTGCCCTCGGCGGCGGTGCCGCCGAAGACCCGCAGGGTGGTGACGCCCTGGCTGATGAAGGTGGCGGCGGCGGTGGAGCTGAAGAGGTAGACATCCAGATCGCCGGTGGAGACGGCGGTGTAGGCGTCGTTCATGCTGGACACCTGCTGGAAGTTGATGTTCACGCCCTCCTCCTCAAAGTAGCCCAGCGCCCGGGCCACCAGGACGCCCACAGGCTTGATGCCGGTGCCGAGAAGGCCAACATCCAGCGTCACGACCTCCCCATCTCCGGCATCTCCTGTGCCGTCTGTCTGCGTATTTCCTTCGTTTCCGCCGTTTCCGGCGCTGCCGGAGTCATTGGTGCTGCTGCTACAGCCGGACAGCACTCCCGCCGTCATAGCGAGAACCAGCAGCAGTGTCAATACCTGTACCGTTGCTCTTTTCATCCCGTTTGCTCTCTCCTTGCATTGAAATATGGATACCAGACCTGTTCATTAGGAGTTTATCATTTGACTTAGTCTAATACCTGGAGAAATTGTAGCACGCCCCTCTATAGAAGTCAATAGCTCCCGGAAAACTTTCCCGGGAGCCCACTGCGCTTTTTCTCTGCTACACTTCCCCTGCACTGTGCCGCGATGCCAAGCGCGAAAGCGCCGGGCATACGGCCCTCCCGCCTGTTGCAAGGTCCTGTTCCGTTATTTCGGGGCGCCCGGTTCTCCGCTTATTTGTTGAAAAAGGAAGTCCCCGCAGCCTTGACAATGGCCTTGGTGTATGTTACATTGTATACTACTAAAACATCTGTGTGGTTTTTTCCAATCTGAGCGCTGCTCTGGTTCTTTTCACCACGCAACTGTCCGCTGCAGGATGGTTGCGTGGTTTTTTCTTTCGCAGGCGTGGCCAAAGCCGCACGGTATTTGTCAAGGAGGAAAACCATGAACGATACCTTTATGAAGGAACGCCCCGTTTTTTCTCTGATCGTGTCCATGGCGCTGCCCATGGCCGTCTCCATGCTGGTCAACTCCCTCTATAATATCGTAGACAGCTGGTTTGTGGCCCAGATCAGCGAGGATGCCATGACAGCCCTCTCCTATGTCTTCCCTGTTCAGAACTTCATCAACGCCGTTGGCATCGGCTTTGGCGTGGGGCTCAACGCCATCATCTCCTACCACCTGGGGGCAAACGAGGAGCACAAGGCCAACCTGGCCGCCGCCCAGGGTGTTGTCCTGGCAGTGGTCCACAGCGCGGTCCTGACAGCAGCCTGTCTCCTGATCATGCCCTCCTTCCTCCGGATGTACACCGATTCCGAAACCATCATTGATCTGGGGATGCGCTACTCCGTCATCGTCATCCTTTTTACCGTGATGATCATTCTGGGCGTGACCTTTGAGAAGATCTTCCAGGCGGTGGGCAGAATGAAGGTGGCCATGGTCAGCATGATCTGCGGGTGCGTGGCCAACATCATTCTGGATCCGCTCATGATTTTCGG
>CAJFPI010000062.1 GCA_904398675.1 uncultured Oscillospiraceae bacterium | reverse complement strand
CTGCCTGGACCGCGACAGGGCCGGCATGGAGGCCGCGGCCCGTCTCACGGACCGGCTGCGGGAACGGGGATATACCCAGATCTCCGTACTGCAGCCGGAACAGAAGGACTGGAACGAGGACCTGCAGGCCCGGAGCGGCCTGGAGATCCAGCCGGCGGAGGAGCCGCTCCTCCAGCAGGAAATGGGGTGAGGCTGTGGACATCCAGACGATTCTCTTCCTGGCCTCTCCGGCGGGCTGCTGCTGGCGGTTGCAGCCGCTGCCCACTTCAGCGGAAACGGCTCCCTGAACCATATCAAGTCCAGGACCGTGGGCGACGGCCAGCACGGCACTGCCCGCTGGGCCACGAAGAAAGAGATCCAAAAGACCTATCAGCATATCCCCTTCCGCCCGGGGCAGTGGCGCAGGGGAGAAGGCCTGCCAACCGCCCAGGGGCTGGTGCTGGGCTGTGAGAGAAAGCGGGGGAAGTTGTCCGCCCTGGTGGATCCCGACGACATCCACTGCCTCATGATCGGGGCCTCCGGCGTGGGCAAGACTGCCTTCTTCCTCTACCCCAATCTGGAGTACGCCTGTGCCAGCGGCATGAGCTTTCTGGCCCTGGACACCAAGGGGGACCTGGCCCGAAATTATGGGGCCGTAGCCACCAAATATTACAGCTACCAGGCGGCGGTCATCGATCTGCGCAACCCCACCCGCTCGGATGGATATAACCTGCTCACCCTCATCAACCGCTACATGGATATCTGCCGGGAGGATGAAAAAAATCTTGCCGCCCGGGCCAAGGCGGAGAAATACGCCAAGATCCTGGCTAAAACCATCGTCAACCCGGATAGGGAGGGGAACTACGGCCAGAACCAGTTCTTTTACGACGCGGCGGAGGGCCTGCTCACCGCCGTGATTTTGCTGCTGGCGGAGTATCTGCCGCCCACCAAGGAACACCCGGAGGAGCGGCGGCATATCGTCAGCGTCTTCAAGCTGGTGCAGGACCTGCTGGCTCCGGATAAGGCGGTCAAGAGCAAGAATGGTTTCCTGCCTCTGATGAACAAGCTGCCGGAGGCCCACAAGGCCAGGTGGTTTGCCGGCTCCGCTCTGAGCACCGGGGACCAGGCCATGGCCTCCGTCATGTCCACCGTCCTCTCCCGGCTCAACGCCTTCCTGGACTCCGAGCTGGAGCAGGTCCTCTGCTTTGACAGCGCCATGGACGCGGAGTCCTTTGCCTCAAAGAAGTCTGCCATCTTCCTGGTCTTCCCGGAGGAGGACCCCAGCAAAAACTTCATGGCCGCTCTCATGATCCATACCCTCTCTCGGGAGCCCTTCGCCCTGGCGGACGAGAACGGCGGCGCACTGCCCAGCCGGGTGGTGTTCTTCTGTGATGAACTGGGCACCATGCCTGCCTTTGACATCCTGCCCCTGTTCTCCGCCGGGCGGTCCCGAAAGCTGACCCTGGTGCCTATCATCCAGTCCCTGGCCCAGCTGGAGAAGAACTACGGCAGGGAGGGGGCGGAGATTATCCAGGACAACGTGCAGGACACCATCTTCGGCGGCTTTGCCCCCAACTCCCAGACCGCTGAGGTTCTGTCCAAAGCCCTGGGCAGCCGCACTGTCATGAGCGGATCTGTCTCCAGAGGGAAAGGCGAGTCCGGCCACTCCCTCCAGATGATGGAGCGGCCTCTTATGACCCCGGACGAGCTGAAGGCCATGCCCAAGGGGCAGTTCATCGTGATGAAGATCGGCGCCCATCCCATGCGCACCCGCCTGCGGCTGTTTCTGGACTGGGGCATCACCTTTGGGGAGCCATATCTCCTGCCGGAGAAGGCGGCCCGACCGGTGGCCTACGCCGACAAGCGGGAGCTGGAGGAGGCGGTCCTCCGAATGCATCCGTCCCGGGACGCGGAGGGCTCCTCTCCCCCACCCCAGCAGCCGGACGCTGCCCCGGAGGCGGCTGCCGGCGGGAAGGGCCATCTGGATGCAGGAAGGCCCCTCCGGGGAGTGAAGAAACCGGAAGGAGGCGGCGCATGAGCTATTTTCAGGAAATCTACCAATCTGATTTGCGCCACCGGGCCAGGGCGGTCTATATGTACCTCAAGGACCTCTCTGACAGGGACGGCCGGTGCTGGCCGGCCATCCGCACCATTGCAAAAGAGCTGGGCCTCTCCCGCTCCACCGTCAAGCGGGCGCTGGACGATCTCTGTCAGGCCGGACTGCTGGTGAAGGAGACCAGGCGGCGGGAGAACGGCGGGCGCACCTCCAACCTCTACAGACTCCTCCCATCCGATTTGCAAAGCCGCCGGTAATACCGGCGGCTTTCGTCTGCAAAAAAGTCCACCGCCAGGGGCGCGGTGCGCCCCGGCGGTGGACCGGACTCCGGTTCACAGCGGACCACCCAGAAGGGATCACTCTAAGGTTTTTAGGGCAGAGAAATAAAACTAGGGCGGGCATCCCCACAAAAATTTAAGAATTTTTCTCTTAACATTTACAAATGATCGTTTTTTCTCTGACAAGGTAGAATAAGTTTCGCAAATTGAAAAGTAGATAAGAAGAGACATGGTCTGCAGCTCTCTGGTAGAATGAAGTCGCGACACACCATTCTGAAAGGAGACAGCAAACCATGTCTGAGAAGATTGTACAGCTAAACGAGGAAGT
>CAJFPI010000061.1 GCA_904398675.1 uncultured Oscillospiraceae bacterium | reverse complement strand
TGGTTGGTCAGCTTCAGCGCATCCTCCACGGGCTTGCCCTTGATCAAGTCCGTGGCCATCGAGCTGGTGGCGATGGCGCTGGCGCAGCCGAAGGTCTGGAACTTCACATCCTCAATGACGCCGTCCTTGATCTTCAGATACATCTTCATAATATCGCCGCACTTGGCGTTGCCCACTTCGCCGACGCCGTCGGCATCCTCGATGACGCCCACATTGTGGGGATGGGCGAAGTGCTCCATCACTTTTTCACTGTAATCCATTGCCATACAGGACACATCCTCTCTCTATCAGTCTTTATAGGGGTTTTCCCGGGTCTCCATCATATGAGCCCAGACGGGGCTCATCTCCCGGAGCGTCCGCACCACCTGGGGGACCTGCTCCAGAATGTAGTCGATCTGTTCCTCTGTGTTATACTCGCACAGGCTCAGGCGCAGGGAGCCGTGGGCGATCTCGTGGGGCAGGCCGATGGCCAGCAGCACATGGCTGGGGTCCAGGGAGCCGCTGGTGCAGGCGCTGCCGGAGCTGGCGCAGATGCCGGCCATATCCAGGCGGAGGAGGAGGCTCTCCCCCTCGATGCCCTCAAAGCAGAAACTGACCATCCCGGGCAGGCGGTTCACCGGATCGCCTGTGAGGCGGGAGTAGGGAATCTTGCTCAGGCCCGCGATCAGCTTGTCCCGCAGGGCGGAGACCTTCTTCCGGTTCTCCTCCATGTGCTCGCAGCACTCCTGGAAGGCCGCGGCCATGCCGATGATGCTGGGCAGGGCCTCGGTGCCGGCCCGCTTGCCCCGCTCCTGGGCGCCGCCCTCGATAAAGGGCTTGATGGGAATGCCCTTACGGCAGTAGAGCAGGCCCACACCCTTGGGGCCGTGGAACTTGTGGCCGGAAAGGCTGAGCATATCAATGTGCTGCTCCGCCACGTTGATGGGCAGGTGGCCCGCCGCCTGCACCGCGTCGGTGTGGAAGAGGATGCCCTTCGCATGGCACAGCGCGCCGATCTCGGGGATGGGCTGGATGGAGCCGATCTCGTTGTTGGCGTACATAATGGTGACCATGGCGGTGTCCGGCCGGATGGCCTTCTCCAGATCCTCCACACGGACGACGCCGTTATCATATACCGGAAGGTAGGTGACCTCAAACCCCTCCTTCTCCAGGGCCTGGAGGGTGTGGAGCACGGCGTGGTGCTCGATGGGGGTGGAGATCAGATGCTTTTTGCCCTTGGCCGCGCCGGCCTTTGCGCCGTAGCGGATGGCCCAGTTGTCCGCCTCGGTGCCGCAGCCGGTGAAATAGATCTCATTGGGCTGGGCCCCCAGGTAGCGGGCCATGGTCTCCCTGGCATGGCGCAGGGCGTCGGACGCCTCCTGCCCCTTCTGATGGAGGCTGGAGGGGTTGCCGTAGGTATCCCGCAACGCCTCTGTCATGGCGGCAAGGGCGGTTTCGCTGAGGGCGGTGGTTGCCGCGTTATCTGCATAAACAAACATGCTGATACGTCCTTTCCTGTGTATTCGCTATGCGATGCAAAAGCGTAACAAAACAGCCGGCTGCCGTCTCCGCGGCACGGCCTCGAAATCCAAGTGCGCGGGCCGGCCTGGCCCACACGGGCAAAGTTCATGCGCATCGGTTCTGCCGATGCTTACGGCGCGCCTTCGGCGCATGAAGGCTTTCCGTATCCTCACAGGGATATGGAATCCTTCTTCTCACCGGCGGCGCGGCAGCGGCTCTCCAGTCGCCTCTGCCGGTCCACCAGGTCCGCCAGGGTCACATGGTCCACCACGTTGGCGATGGCCCGATCCACCTGCTCCCACAGGTCCAGCGTCACGCAGCTTTTACACTTGGCGCACTGGTTGACCTCGTCGTCCAGGCAGGAGACGGGGGCGATGCTCCCCTCCACCGTCCGCAGAATCATGCCCACGGTGTAGTCGTCGGGACTTTTTGTCAGATGGTAGCCTCCCTTGGCCCCCCGCACGCTTTTTACATAGCCGCTGCGGATCAGCTGGGGGATCACCTGCTCCAAATACTTCTCGCTGATCCCCTCCATGGCGGCCACGGTTTTCACCGACAGGTTCTCATCCTCATGCAGCGCCAGGGCCAGCATAAGGTAGAGGGCGTAGCGGCTTTTTGTGGAAACCTTCATCCATCCGTCACCTCCCGTTTTCCGGTTTGCAATTCCTATTATAGTGTAGGAATTTGATTTGTCAAGTCCCAATTCCCGTTTTTGGAAAAATCCTCGTTTTCTCCACAGGCGAGGGTTTTTCACGCAGATCAGGCCGGTGCGCCCCCAATAGTATGTGGGCGGCGGACAGGTTCTATCCCCCACTCCCTTGGGGGTGTTTCTCCGCCGGTTTGTTTGGTTGATTTCCATAGAAGGATTTGGTATAATATATGTGTGAAATCATGGGCAGACGCCCAATAATACGGAATATACATCCCGGCGGCAGAAGATCGTTCCGCCGCCGGAGTGAGGGAGGAGCCTTCCATGGATCTGCTGGAAAAGAAACTCAGCCGCGAGGAGAAATTCAACGGGCGTGTGCTCCACGTCCATGTGGACACGGTGGCCCTGCCCAACGGCCACACCTCCACCCGCGAGATTGTGGACCACCCCGGCGGGGTGGGGATTCTGGCGCTGGACGAGGCGGACCGGGTCCTCATTGTGCGGCAGTTCCGCTATGCCTACGGACAGGTGCTCACAGAGATCCCCGCCGGCAAGCTGGAGCGGGGGGAGGACCCCTATGCCGCGGCTCTGCGGGAGCTGCGGGAGGAGACCGGCGCCCAGGTAGATGCGCTGACGTCTCTGGGGGAGATCTACCCCTCCCCGGGCTACTGCAATGAGATCATCCGGCTGTATCTGGCCCGGGATCTCCGCTGGGGCGAGATGTCTCCGGACGACGATGAATTTCTGGATGTGGACCGCATCCCCTTTGACGCGCTGTGCGCCCAGGTGCTCTCCGGAGAGATCCGCGACGCCAAGACCTGCGTGGCGGTCCTCCGGGCCAAGGCCCTGCTGGGGCGCTGAATCCAACACCTTGCCGGGAGGAGCTTATGGAACAGAAAAAGAAGATTCTCATTGTGGAGGATGAGAAGAATATTGTGGACATCCTCCGTTTCAACCTGCAGCGGGAGGGGTATGGGACCCTGGAGGCCTATGACGGGGAGACCGGCCTCCAAATGGCTCTGGAGGGAAATCCGGACATCCTTCTGCTGGATGTGATGCTGCCGAAGATGAACGGCTTTGACGTGTGCCGCCAGCTGCGGGAGAAGGGGAACAATGTCCCCGTCATCATCCTCACCGCCCGCGAGGAGGAGGCGGACAAGGTCCTGGGCCTGGAGATCGGCGCAGACGACTATATTACAAAGCCCTTCTCCATGCGGGAGCTGATGGCCCGGGTGAAGGCCAACATCCGCCGCACCTCCATGCGCATGGACAGCGGCAACACCATGGACACCGGCGTGGGCCTTGTGGTCAACACAGACACCTATCAGGTGACCAAGGGCGGCAGGGTGGTGGATCTCACCCAGCGGGAATATGAGCTGCTCACCTTCCTGGCCAGCCACCCCGGCAAGGTCTACAGCCGCATCGATCTGATGGAGCAGGTCTGGAACTACGGCTATGTGGGGGACGATGTGCGCACCGTGGATGTGACGGTGCGCCGCCTGCGGGAAAAGATCGAGGACGACCCGGCCAACCCTACCTGCATCCTGACCCGCCGCGGGGTGGGCTACTACTTCTCCGGCCAGGCCTAGGCCCCCTGACCGCAGCGGAAAGGAGCTGACGCCATGTTCCGCAGCCTCCATATGAAACTGGTGCTGATCATGCTGCTGCTGATCACGTCGCTGATGACCATTGTGGGCGCGTTTCTGATGACAAACATCACCGCCTTCTACATCGATGAGTTCTATCAGCAGATGGCCGACGCCTTCAGCACCGACAACGCCGCCTTTCTCTCCTCCCTGCGCAGCGGCGCGGCCGGGGAGGACGGCGCCCAGCAGATCCAGACCGTCATTGAGGCCAACGCCGGCGCCCTGGGCATCAACTTCAACACCCGCCAGTACTACATTCTGGACGGCACCACCGGCGCCTTCCTCGCCGGCTCCGACGAGGAGGGGGGCAGCCGCCTCTCTGTCACGCCCAATCTCCTGGCCGCCCGCAACGGCCAGGTGGGCGACGAGAGCGACATCACCGCCAGCTATATGGACCTTGCCTATCCTGTCAAGTCGGGAGACAATTTTTTTATCATCTATATCTATGATAACCGGGAGACGGTCAGCGATCTGAACGGTCAGCTCTTCCTCATCATCGTCCAGGCGCTGCTGGTGGGGCTTTTGATTTCGGTGCTTCTGAGTTTCCTCCTCAGCAAGACCATGATCACCCCCATTGAAAAGCTTACCGAGGGGGCCGAGCGGGTGGCCGCCGGGGACTTCTCCAGCGCCATCCAGGTGGAATCCAGCGACGAGATCGGCGTTCTGACCACCACATTCAACGACATGGCCTCGGTACTGGAGGAGACCATCCAGGCCGTGGAACACGAGCGCAACAAGCTGGACACCCTCTTCCTCCATATGGCGGACGGCGTGGTGGCCTTTGCCGGGGACGGGTCCATCGTCCACTGCAACCCCGCCGCCAGCCGGATGCTGGAGAGCGACGTGGAGCACCTGGACTACGACCGCATCTTCGGCGCCATTATCCCCCTGGAGGAGCTGAAAAAGCTGCAGAAGCCCAACTACAAAAAGACAGAGCTCCATGTCCGGGGCCGGTTCCTGGAGGTGTCCTTCGCCCCCTTTGACCAGGACAGCGGCACCGGCATCCTCTCCGTTATCCACGACGTCACCGCCCAGCGGAAAAACGAGGAGATGCGCAAGGAGTTTGTGGCCAATGTCTCCCACGAGCTGCGCACCCCCCTGACCAACGTGCGAAGCTATGCGGAGACCCTCCGGGACACCGACGACATCCCCGCAGAAACGGCCAACAGCTTTCTCGACATCATTATCGGCGAGACGGACCGCATGACGCACATTGTGGGGGATCTCCTCACCCTCAGCCGGCTGGACTCCGGCCGGGCAGACATGAAGATGCTGCGGTTCCACTTCGGCGAGGCTATCGGCAGCGTGTGCCGGGCTGTGGAGCTGGAGGCCCAGCGCCATGGCCACACCCTGATCCGGGATTACAGCACGGAAGAGCTGCCCATGATCGTGGGGGACCGGGACCGGCTGGAGCAGGTGATGATGAACGTTATCGGCAACGCCATCAAATATACCCCCGACGGCGGCACCATCCGCGTCACTGCCGGCTCCCTCAAGGACCAGGTGTGGATGGAGGTGTCGGACAACGGCATCGGCATCCCCCGTTCGGACTGGGACCGGATCTTTGACCGGTTCTACCGGGTGGACAAGGCCCGCAGCCGGGAGAGCGGCGGCACAGGGCTGGGCCTGTCCATTGCCCGGGAGATCGTGCAGCGCCACGGCGGCACCATCGGCCTGACGGAGCATGAGGGCCCCGGCACCACGGTCCGGATTGTCCTGCCGATCCGTCAGGACAGCGTTGCGGAGGTCAGCCATGAAACCTGACAAACTGCCGCGGAAACACCTCCGCCTGATCCAGAATGTGACCATCACCGCGCTGGCGTTATCGGCATTTCTTCTGCTGCTGCAGGTGGCCTCCTATGAGATGGGGCTGGACGGGAGCATCTCCTCCCTCTCCACTCTGTTTTCCGCGCCTGTTTCTGCTGCCGGCGCCTCCGACCACTCCACCGATCTGACCGGGCTCCCCTCCCCCATGAGCCTGATGGTCACCGGGGACTACGGCCGCAGCGGCCATCTGCTGATCCGCGCGGAAGATACAGGCGCCCAGACGGCCGCCGCCCTGCTGCGGGAGGCCCTGGGCTCCGCCGGTGCCAGCGTCACCGTGGACGAATCCGCCTTCCGCCAGGCGCTGGATCAGCCCGGCATCTACTTCGACTATCACCGGCTGCTGCCGGTATCGGTCCTCTCGGAGCAGTACGGCATCAGCTTTGATCCCCAGTTTCAGGCCCGCTGTCTTCTGCTCTCCGTGGGGGAGGGGGATGTGGTGCAGCTGTACTTTTGGGACGGTGAAAGCACAGTGCAGCGGTATGAGACCGCCGTGTCTGCATCGGATGTGTCCGACGCTATCGCCTCCTTCGAAACCAATGGCGCATACTTTGCCTATGAGGGAGGCGAGGAGCTGTCCCACCTCAGCCCTTACGCCATTCTCTGCCCCGCCGCACGGGATACCTACCTTGTCACATCCTCCATTCCCTCCGCCCTGGATATGGACAGCCTTTTGGAGCGTCTGGACTTCAATCCGCACACCCACTCCCGCTATCCTGAGGCGGACGGCACCGAGGTGGTGGTGGAGACACCACGCACGCTGCGGGTCCAGCCTGACGGCACCGTGATTTATACCGGCGGGGCCGAGGCCGCCAGCGACCTGTACCATGTCAACGCTGCGAATACGCTGCCCACAGAGGTGGAGGCGGTGCTGGCAGTGCGGCAGCTGCTGGAGGTGCTGCTCAGCGGCGAGGACCTGGGCGACGGCCAGATCTATTTCTCCGGGGTCTCCGCCAGCGGCGATCAGATGCAGGTCACCTTTGATTACATGGTGGACGGCGTTCCGGTGTATTTTTCCGACGGCAGCTCCGCCATGGAGGTGCAGATCACCGGCACCACCATCACCGCCTTCCGCCTGCAGAGCCGGCAGTACACGCTCTCAGAAACCGCCTATTCCCTGCTGCCGCTGCCCCAGGCGCTGGCCGCTGCCTCTGTCTATGAGGGCGGCTGCCTCACCATCGGCTATGTGGACCAGGGGACGGGCTCCCTCTCCCCCTGGTGGCTGGTCCGCTGATTATCTTTTGGAAGGGGATGCGCTGTGGAGACTCACCGCCTGAAAACCATTACCATTGTCATTCTTCTGCTGCTGAACCTGTTCCTCCTGGCTCTGCTCCTCAACTTCCGCCTGCAGCAGTCCAG
>CAJFPI010000060.1 GCA_904398675.1 uncultured Oscillospiraceae bacterium | reverse complement strand
TGGTCCAGGTTCACCCCCCGGACCCGGTCAGCAGCGATGGCCGCCGCCAGCTCCGGGGAGACAGGGGGCGGCGGGGGAAGGCGGCGGCTGTCCAAAGTCTCCGCCCCCTCCCGGTCTGTCAGCAGGCTGGGGTGGGTGACGGCAAAGCAGTCCCGCCCGGCGAGGGGCGGACGGCGAAAGAGATAATAGACCATCCCATCCGCCGGCAGGGCGGAGACCTCCTGGAAGGGAAGGTCCGGCAGGTCGGAACAAAACGTGTAGGATTGATAGCTGTAGTATTTCATCATAAACTCACTTTCCCGATGCGCCGCCGATGACGATCCGCACCGTGGACTGCAGCCGCCGCAGCATCTCTAGGTCGTTTTCCAGGTAGGTGGAGGCGGCGCGGCTGGGGTCGTAGGTCATACAGCTGCCCTTGTCCGGGCAGAGGGGGAAGAGCACCGCCTCACTGAGCCGATTGAGCGTCAGGTTTCTGGCGTAGAGGGCCCGGTACTCCGACTCCAGCGCCAGCAGGATGTCCCGTGCGTTCTCCAGGCAGCACAGGGACAGCTCATAGGTGGAGCCGTCGGCGCAGTCCTCGGTGTAGTCCGGCGCAGCGTAGGGGAAGATGCGGTTGATGGCCGGGCGCAGGCCCCCCACCAGGTTTCCCGTGCGGCGGACGGTGTCCCCGCCGATAAAGGGGTAGAGGGTGGACTCCACAAAGCGCATGCGGAGATTTGGCAGGTAGTAGATGCTGTCCACCGGGCATTCCAGCTGCTGCATGATGTCCCGGCCCATGCCGGTGAGATAGCCCACCAGCACCTGCCGGATGGGGATTTGATTTTCCCGGAAGAGGGGGACCAGGCGGCGGATGCGCTTGCCGTCGTGGAGCATGTCGTCCACCAGGATGGCGGGCCGGTCAAAGGAGCGGATGGTGCGGACCTGGTACTCCAGGGGGGAGTAGCCGGTAAAAGCCTCGATGGAGAAGGAGGAGAGATCCGTCTCATAGACCTTGTCGGTGTGGAGGGTCTTGGTGACGGTGTTGGGCACCACCGCGCCCCGGAGGATCTTTCCGAAGGGTACGCAGATATTCTCCCCCAGCACCCGCGGCTTGGTGGGAACGGCGCTGACGCCGTTGCAGGCAGCAATCTGACCTACCAGCCGCCGGTGGAGGGTGGTGGCGGAGATAGAGAGGACAAGGTTTCCGGGGTAGAGACCTGTCAGGGTCTTCTGCAGCCGCCGGTGGGCGGCGGAGAGGACCCGGCGGATGCGGATGCTGTCCACCAGAGGGGCCTTGACCACTGTGTCCAGGTTGCGGGTGAGGACAATGGGGTTGCGCATATCCACCACCAGCAGCTCCCGGGTCAGCCGGGAGGCGGGGGCGGGGACGAATCCCTGCAGCGTCAGCACCTCCCGCACATAAGCCGGGAGGCTCCCCAGCAGGGGATCGTAGAAGGCGAAGGTGTACTCCTGGCGCAGGGCGTAGGTCAGCGCCTCCGTGAGGAGAAGCTGGGTGAACTCGTGCTGATCCGGCCCGTGGGGGACAAAGATCCCCGAGATGACCAGCGCCTTGCCGCCGCCGTTTTGCCGGACATAGGCGGAGAGCCCCGTGTCCCCCAGCCGGGAGAAGAGCTCATGGGAGTCGAGGCACTTGAGGGAGGCAAAGCCCTTGATGGTCTTGCTCCGCTCCCGCCGCAGGATGATGGTGGTGTCCCCCTGGCGGTGGATGGCCTCCAGGATCTCCTGGGCGCTCGAGCGGTGGGCCAGAGGGCCGGAGGTGAGGGATTTCCACAGCTGCACGTCCAGCTCCTTGTGGATGCGGAAGGACAGCTCCTCTGTCTCCAGCATGGGCTTGTTGGGCGGATCCCGGAGATAGAGGTTGTGTCGGTAGATATACTCCTGGGCCACCGGATCGATGAGGTTGGATACGTCCCGGTTGGCGTCGATGGCGTCCCGGATGCGGGAGGAGCTGATATCCTCCAGGTGGGCCGGGAGGGACAGCTCCACCACCGGCGCGGTGAAGATGCTGAGGTCCGGCTTGGGGCCGGACTGCCCCACCCGGCGGAAGATGATGTGGGGGAAGGTGTAGATGGCGTCCTGGGAGGGAGGCATGCGGTAGGAGGAGGCGCCGGCAATGACGTCGCTGCCCGCCACCAGATAGACCTCCCGGCCGGGGAAGGCCCGGCGCAGCTGCCGCAGGTCTGCCACATTGGCGATATTCACCGGGAAATCCTCCGGGAAGATGTGGACGTGGAAGAGGTCTGCGGTGGACAGGGCTGCGATCCGGCGGCGGATGCGGTGGGGCTGGGTCTTTTTCGACCAGCTGAACTCGTCGATGGCCAGCATCACCTCAAAGCCCATGTCCCGGATGGAGCGGACGATCTCCTTGTGGGAGAGGGTGAAGGGGTCGAAGGTGCCGGGGAAGAAGGCCACACGCTCCCGCTCCTGAAGCTGGAAGGGCCCCCGCTGCAGCTCCTGGGCGGTGACAAAGCGGTAGATCCGGCTGAGAGCGGCGGTGCGGTAGAAAAAGGTCAGGTCATCGCCGCTGTCCTCGTGGAGGAAGAAGAGGATCTTCTTGGCGGCCAGGGTGAAGGCACGGCGCTTTTCGTGGCCGCCCAGGCGTTCTGAGCCGAAGACCTTGTTCCCCAGCACCAGCAGCGCCTCGTGGCACACCTCGCTGCGGAAGGCGGCAAGGCCCTTGAGCAGCATGCCCAAAAGCCGCTCCCGCCGCAGGCGGAAGGCCTTGTCCTCCTCCTTAAACCGCTCCCGGTAGGCGTCGTACTGCTCGTAGAGCACCCCCACAGTGGACACGGCGCTGGCGGCGATGGAGCTGTTGGGGCTGCAGAGGGATTCCTCCAGCTCCAGCAGCCGCTCCTCCAGCAGGACGGGGGGCAGGTATAGGCACAGCTGCCCCAGGAAATCGGGGATGTATTTGCTGAACTCCTGCTGCCCGGTCTGGAGCCCGCGGTAGAGCTCCACGGCGATCTCGTTGCGCTGATCGTGGCTGAGGAGGGGGGTGATCCGCAGCAGGGCCGCCCCGGCGGAGAGCCGCACTGTCACCTGCTCGCTGACCATGAGGAGGTTGGAGAGGTGGGTGGCAATGTGGAGCAGGTGGTAGCTGTGGTCCAGCCTGGCAAACTCCTGGAGGATGGCAATGTTGATCTTCTTGAGCACCCAGGGGGTGGCTGCCTTCAGGTTTTCCAGGAACATGTCGGAGATGTCGTCCTCGTCCAGAGCGGCCACCACATCGTCGCTGCGCTCCCCCAGCCATTCGGCCAGCACCTGGCGGCGCAGCAGGGAGAGGCTGGCGCTGTCGCCGACAGGCAGCTGGCTCAGCGTGCTTACCGCCCCGTCGCCGGCGGCGCCCTCCCGGGCCAAAAGGCGCATCAGGTCCAGCGCCGCCACCCGGATGCTGAGGTCGTCCCTCGCCTTCAGACTGTCGGCAAAGTCCCACAAAAGGGCCAGCTGCTCCGGCCCGTATTCCCCCAGAGGCAGCGCGCCGGCAGCGTCCAGCAGCGTGAAGGCGGTGCTGTCGTCCAGGCTGTCCCCGGGGGTGTAGAAGGTGAGAAACAGCTCCAGAAAGGCGCCCCGCCGCTCTGCGGCACAGTGCTCTATCAGGGAGCTCATCACCATTTTCAGCGTGTAGTTGAGCCATCGGCGGTGCTGCAGCAGCAGCTTATGGTCAGGGTACAGAATCCGCTGGACATACTGCCCGGCAAGACTGAGATCGGTGACCGCGCCGGGATCGGGGACGTGGTGGGAGGGGACCTCCTTGACATAGCCGGCACGGAAGTTTGCAATGATATCCCCCATCAGATGGGCGGCCTGGCGGCGGATATCTCCCTCGCGGTGCATCAGCTGCTCATACAGCAGGGCGAGCATCAGCTGCTTTTGCTCCCGGTTAAGGTAGATAGAGTAGGTCTCAAAGATGCTGAGATAGGCACGCAGGCGTTTCCAGTTGGTCTCCCCCCTGGCCTCCTCCAGGATGGAGGCAAAGCTGCGCTGGTTGCTCAGGCGGTACATGAGCAGCAGGTTGTGCTCCACGCCGTCCTCCTTCAGCGCGGCCACCACCTCGCCGCTGCCCATGAGGGAGATGTCCTTCTTCTCCGCCGCCGGCAGCGTGCGGCCCATCAGCTCTGTGTCCACGCCTCTGTGGATGAGATACTGCTCAAAATTATGGAGCTTTTCGTAGACATAGGTGTAGCGCTGCCGCTTTTTCTCGTCCACGTTGTCCAGCTTGCTGAGGATGATGTCGAAGGAGTCCTTCAGGGAATAGATGCGGTTGATCTCCTCGCCGTTGGGCCCCCGCTCCTGCTTGGCGCGGAAGTCCGCATAGATCAGCAGCAGGGACTCCGCCGACAGATTGTCCAGCTCCAGGTCCCAGACAGAGTGGTTGGCCGCGATATGGCCGATGCTCTCCAGCTTGTGGCGGTTGAACCACTGCTCGGTGTAGTAATAGTGGAGATAGGGAACCCGCTCGCCGGGGCGGCAGCCGAACTTGCCGATGTCGTGGCCGATAGAGCTGCCGGAGACCAGGGCCAGGTCCACAGGGAAACCGGCGCGGTGGAGGTCCCGGGCAGCGGACATGGCCACAAAGTGGACCCCTGCGATATGCTCCAGGGAGCGGAAGGGGGTGGCCTCCAGCCCCAGGCGCATCATCTCGTAGATATACTCCCGGCGGTAGGCTGCGGCAAAGCGGGCGTAGGCGTCGGCATAGGCGGAACCGGACAGCTCCTCCGCCTCCAGCAGGGGGATGTCCATCAGCGGCTCCATGGGAAAGCGCTGCCGCTCCTCGTCAAAGAGCACCTGAAGGAGATTGAGGAAAAAGACGGCGCCGGCGGCGTGGGCGCGGCGCACCTCCTCGTTGTCCGGGTGGGGAAACATGCAGGCGCAGGCATAGCGGTAGGCGTAGGAGAGCCAGCCCTCCTCCGGCGGCTGGGGGGAGAAGAGGGCCAGGGTGTCGGCGCACTGCTCCAGCACTGCGGCGCAGGTGAGGCGCCCCTCCCCGGACAGGAGCGCGGAGAGGCGGGCGGCGTAGTCCTGGCGGCTGAGCAGCGCCTCGGCATCCTGACGGCTGAGGTGGAGAATCGCTGCCACGCTCTTGCTGGTGAGCTGCCGCACCAGAGCCGGGACCAGCTGGCGGATCCGTTTTTTATACATGGTCATTCCTCCCAGAAAGGGCCCCAGGCCCGCTGCCGAAACGGCAGAAATTATTATAGATATTATGCAACAGATTTCAGGGGAACGCAAGGCGCGGCCGCAGTTTTTTTCTGCATGCCCCTGTGGGGAATCCTGCGCCGGCAGGGCCGGGGAGAGCGGGGGCCGGGTGGGGACGGAGAGCCGGGAACGACAGATTCATTCTTGACAAGTGGGGAATGGAAGTTATAATATGAGAGATGGATTATTGTCGGATGGTAGAAAGGGGTATCATCCGATTTTGCGTCCAAAATCCCCATCATCGATAGACTTGTTCATCGAAAAGAGAATAGGAGGTCAATCCCATGGAGTTTGAACTGCTCCACATCGTCCTGGCGGTGATCGTCACGGCGGTTGTGGTGTTCGCCATCGGTTTCCCTCTCGGAATCAGCTATCGGAAAAAATTTTCTGAAAAGGAAATTTCCAGCGCGGAGGAAGAAGCACGCCGCATTATCAACGAGGCCATCAAAAGCGCGGAGAGCAAGCAGCGCGAGGCTTTGCTGGAGGCAAAGGAGGAAATTCTCCGCAACCGCAGCGAGTATGAGAAGGAAGTGAAGGCCCAGAAGGCGGACCTGCAGAAGCAGGAGCGCCGTCTGCAGCAGAAAGAGGAGAACATCGACCGCAAAACTGAGAACATTGAGAAGAAGGAAGAGGCCCTGGCCCAAAAGCATGCCGATTTGGAGCGGGAAGAGGAAGAGATCCGGACCATTAAGCGCAGCCAGACAGAGATGCTGGAGCGGATTTCCGGCTTTACCGCCGACGAGGCCAAGGCTTATCTGATCTCCCAGGTGGAGAGCGAAGTGACCCACGAGACGGCGATGAAGATCAAGGAGATCGAGTCCCGCATGAAGGAGGAGTCCGATCAGCGGGCCAAGGAGATCATCGCCACCGCCATCCAGCGCTGTGCCGCTGATCACGCCGCTGAAATTACCGTCAGTGTGGTACCCCTGCCCAATGACGAGATGAAGGGACGCATCATCGGCCGGGAGGGCCGCAACATCCGCACCATTGAGACGCTGACCGGCGTGGATCTCATCATCGACGACACGCCGGAGGCCATCACTGTCTCCTGCTTTGAGCCGGTGCGCCGGGAGATCGCCCGGGTGGCTCTGGAGAAACTGATTGCCGACGGGCGCATCCATCCCACTCACATTGAGGAGATGGTGGAGAAGGCCCGCCGGGAGGTGGACGCCGTCATCAAGAGCGAGGGCGAGCGGGCCGCCTTTGAGACCGGCGTCCGGGGTCTCCATCCGGAGGTGCAGAAGATGCTGGGCCGCCTCCACTACCGCACCAGCTACGGGCAGAACGTGCTGCAGCACTCCATCGAGGTCAGCCATATCGCCGGCCTCATGGCGGCCGAGCTGGGGGCGGACGTCACCGCCGCCAAGCGGGCCGGTCTGCTCCACGATATCGGCAAGGCCCTGGACCACGAGTTTGAGGGGACCCACATCAGCCTGGGCGTGGAGTTCTGCCGGAAGTACAAGGAGAAGGAGGACATCCTCCACGCCATCCAGGCCCACCACGGCGACGTGGAGTGCAGAACCCTGGTGGCCTGCCTTGTCCAGGCGGCAGACGCAATCTCCGCGGCCCGTCCCGGCGCCCGCAGAGAGAACCTGGAGAACTATATCAAGCGCCTGGAAAAGCTGGAGGAGATCACCGGGTCTTATCCCGGCGTGGAGAAGTCCTACGCTATCCAGGCCGGCCGGGAGGTCCGGGTCATGGTCAAGCCCGAGCAGGTCAGCGAGGATCAGATGGTCATTCTGGCCCGGGAGCTTGCCAAGCGGATCGAGGCGGAGCTGGAGTACCCGGGACAGATCAAGGTCCATGTGCTCCGGGAGACCAAGGTTGTGGAATACGCCAAGTAAGAAAAGAGGAGAGACGCATGCTGCGCGCCTCTCCTCTCTTTTTGCATAAAAGGGTTTACGAATGGGCCCCGCCGCGCTATAATCGACGTGCAGGTTGGGCGTTTCTGACAGGATATGAGGAATATAATTGTGAAAAGACTGAAAATTCGAGATACTCTTGCCGTGGCGAGCATGCTGTTCGGCATGTTCTTTGGCGCAGGGAACCTGATGTTCCCGGCCCTGATGGGGCAGATGGCCGGGCGCAATGTTTTCCTGGCCGCCGCAGGATTCTTAATCACCGGCGTGGGCCTGCCCCTTCTGGGGGTGGCGGCCCTGGGCATCAGCCGGGAGGAGGGTGTGCTGGGCCTCAGCAGCCGGGTGGGCCGGCCCTACGGCCTCTTTTTCACCTGTGCGCTTTACCTCACCATCGGGCCGCTGTTTGCCATCCCCCGCTGCGCCACCTTCTCCTATACTGTGGGGATCCAGCGCCTGCTGCCGGGGGCGGAGCAGGGGATCGCGCTGGCCGTGTTCTCCCTGCTCTTTTTTGCAGCAGTGCTGTTTTTCTCCCTCCGGCCGGGGGAGATCCTCACCTGGATCGGAAAGGTGCTCAACCCCCTGTTCCTTGTGTTTTTGGCTGTGCTGGTTTTCCGGGCGCTGACTGCGCCCCTGGGGGATATCTCTCAAATTCAGCCCTCCGGCGCCTATGGGGGGAGTGCCTTCTCCACCGGCCTTCTGGAGGGGTATAACACCATGGACGCCCTTGCCGGGCTGGCCTTCGGCATCATCGTGGTGGACGTGATCCGCCGCCTGGGCGTGCAGGAACCGGGGGATGTTGCCAAAAGTACGGTTGTCTCCGGCCTTTTCAGCTCCCTGCTGATGGCGCTGATCTATGTGCTGGTTGCTGTGGTGGGCGCCCAGAGCCGGGGGGCTTTCCCCGTCAGCGGCAACGGCGGCGAGGTTCTCGCCCAGGTGGCGGAGTACTATTTCGGCGCTGCCGGGGCGGTGATTCTGGCCGTCACGGTGACAGTTGCCTGCCTGAAGACGGCGGTGGGCCTCATTACCAGCTGCAGTGAGACCTTTGTGAAGATGTTTCCTCAGGGGCCGTCTTACAGGGTATGGGCGATAGGTTTCTGCGTCCTGTCCTTCCTCATCGCAAATCTGGGGCTGGAGGCCATTATCAACTACTCTCTGCCGGTGCTGATGTTCCTCTATCCGCTGGCCATCGTTTTGATCCTGCTGACCCTTTTGGGCGGCCCCCTGGGCAGAGACCGGACGGTGCTGCGCTGGACCATAGCCTTCACCGCCCTGGCGGCTGCGGTGGATTTCCTGAAGGCGCTGCCCCAGGAGACCCGTTCTTTTCTTGGGCTGGACAGTGCGCTGGAGCAGATGGTGCAGTGGCTCCCCCTCTCTAAGGCGGGATTTGGCTGGGTCTGCCCGGCGCTGATGGGCCTGGTGATCGGGCTTTTGATCTTGTGTGTAAGAAAACAGCGAGGAAGGGAGCAGGCTCAGCCCTGATCCGCCGGGGGAATGGATGGCCCGCCCCTGTGCCACCTTGACAGGGGCGGCGGCGGACCCTATAATGGGAGCCGCCGGAGAGCTGCTCCGGCGGAGGAGAGAAGAAAACCATGGATCGCCATTGGAACGAATATTTTCACGACGGAGAGCTGGCGGCGCTCACTTTGCTGCGCTGGCTGGCCGTGGGCGGACTCACGGGAGCTGTGTGCGGCGCCGCGGGCGGCGCCTTTTCCCTGGTGCTGAACTGGGTCACTCAGGTGCGGGAGCTGAATCCCTGGCTGATTTTTTTCATGCCGGCTGCCGGCCTTGTCATTGTCTGGAGCTACCATGTGCTGGATATGGACAACGACAGCGGGACCAACCAGATCATCGCCAGCGTTCGAAACGGGGAAAAGCCCCGGCTGCGGCTGGCTGCGCTGATTTTTTTCAGCACGGCCCTGACCCATCTCACCGGCGGCAGCGCCGGCAGGGAGGGAGCGGCCCTTCAGATCGGCGGGGCGCTGTCCGCGCCTTTGGGGCGGCTGCTGCATCTGAGCGAGCGGAATATGAACCTGATCGTCCTGTGCGGCATGAGCGCCCTGTTCACCGCCCTCTTTGGGACGCCTGTGGCCGCCACGGTGTTCAGCATGGAGGTGATCAGCGTTGGGATCCTCCAGTACTCCGCACTGTTCCCGGCGCTGTTTTCCAGCCTCGTCTCCCTGGGGATGACCCAGCTCATGGGCGCGGAGGCGGAGAGCTGGACGCTGATGGGGCTGCCGGATCTGTCCCCCCTGGCGCTGCTCCAAGTGGGGGGGCTGGCGGTTTTATGCGCCCTGCTGTCCATTGCCTTCTGTGTGGCGATGCACGGATCCGCCCATCTCTACCGACGGCTGCTGCCAAACCCCTATGCGCGGATTTTAGCGGGTGCTTTACTGGTGATTGCCCTGTCAGTGCTGGAGGGCAGCGGCGCCTACAACGGTGCGGGCAGCGACGTCATCACCGCCGCCCTGGCCGGGCAGGTGGCCGTCCCCTGGGCGTTCCTTCTGAAACTGGTCTTCACCGCCCTGACGCTGGGGGCGGGATTCCGGGGCGGGGAGATCGTCCCCACCTTCTTTATCGGCTCCACCTTTGGCTGTGCCGCGGCCCCGCTGCTGGGGCTGGACCCGGCCTTCGGCGCGGCTGTGGGGCTGGTGGCGCTGTTCTGCGGGGTGGTGAACTGCCCCCTGGCCAGCATCCTTTTGAGCGTGGAGCTCTTCGGCGGCAGCGGCGTGATCTTCTTCGCCCTGGCCTGTGCCTTGAGCTACCTCCTCAGTGGGAAATTTTCCCTCTACAGCAGCCAGAAGATTGTTTACTCCAAGCTGGAGCCCCGCTTTATCGACGCCAACGCCAGGTGACTGGCGAAACAGGGGACATCCCTGCATACAAAACGCCTGCAGTTCCTTATGCAAAGGGACTGCAGGCGTTTTTGCCTGAAACAGCGCTACAGCCTGCTGTTTTCCGGCAGGGCGCAGGCCAGTACCTGATAAAAGGCGCTGTTGAATTTCTCCGTCCAGTAGGGGACCGGGCGCTGCTCCAGGTGGACCCACTGAAACTGTGTGGTCAGATAAAGTCCCATGACCAGGTCGGTGATTGCGGCGGGAGACACATCCCGCCGCAGCTCCCCCTGCTCCTGGGCCTGGAGGATGAGATGGTGCAGTATCTGCACCATCTCCAGACGGGTGGCGAAAAGATCGCTGTCCTCACAGGAGTTGAGATAGGAGATCTTCCGGCTCAGGGAGATGTAGCACATGGAATCCAGCACAAAAGCCAGCAGCACCCGGCGCAGCCGCTCCAAGGCACTTGGGATCTCACTGAGCTCCCCCTCGATCAGCTGGCAGATCTGCTCCAGCTCCGCCTCTGCGATTCCCATAAGCAGGCTGTCCTTGCCGGGAAAGTAGTTATAAAGCGTGGCCTTGGAGACCTCCGCCCGCTCTGCCACGTCATCCATGGTGGTCTCCTCATACCCCTTGGTGCTGAACAGCTGCCGGGACGCCTTGAGGATGCGCTGGCGGCACTGAATTTTGTTGAGTTCACGACGGCTGGGCTTGTCCATGCCAGCCTCCCTTCCACCGCCCCTGCGGCCTTGGTAAAATCCGTTGTACTAAAACATCCGGAGAGTGCCTGAAACGCTGACGCGCCGCTCGAATGCGCGGCGGCTGCTATTCCTCCCGGGGCGGAGCGGAGGGCGGCACGGCCGACATCAGCAGCTCCAGATAGGACCGGCGCTCCAACGCCCCGCGGGGGATGTTCAGTTCATCCACCAGACGGAGCAGGTCGTCCACCGCCCGGTCCCGGTCCGCATCGTCCGGCAGCATGTGCTCCAGCTCCAGAAAATCTCCCAGCCCCTCCACACGGTCCAGGCAGGCCGTTACCGCCCCGCGCAGAAGGGTGCGGCGCTCTTTTGCCACGGTAAATACCGGCTGAAAGCCCAGCGCCTCCAGAATGGCCCGGGCGGTTTCCAGATCCCCCACAGTCGTCTCGTGCTCCTGCCGGGTATTGGAGCGGCTGTCGCTCTTTGGCCCCTTATAGGTCATCCGGACAGAGGTTTTTTCGCCGGATGCGACCTGGCGCAGCCGCAGCGCCTCGTCGGTTTCCCGGAAGTCCCGGGTGCAGCCGTTAAAATAGAGATCTGTCTCGCGGACACGGTCTCCGCCGGAAAAGCCCAGCGCCTCCAGGCGCTGGGGGAGGGACGCCGCCGCCTCCGGTGTCAGGCGGGCCTTCAGTTCTGCCTCTGTCATGGATGACCTCCTCTCCGCCGCCGCGGCGGTGTAAAAGACAGGATGATGGTTTCCATTATATCGGCGGCGGCGGAAAAAGTAAAGCCCAAGGGGAAGGGACAATGGGATATCGATGGTTATGCGGCAAAATATACAAGACAATTTTCAGAAATCTTCAAACCATTGTATAAAACATAAAAATTTAACTTGACTATAAAATTAGAATAGAGTACAATATTTTTAGAGAGACCCATATCCGCGCAGTCACAAATCCAGGCGAAGGAGGAGCGGACGTATGTCGGTAAAGGTGATTGCTTACGACGTTGGGACAACTGGGCTGAAGACCTGCCTGTTCACCATCTCCGCGGAGGAGAGCGTGCAGTATCTGGCAGGGGAGGTGGAGCACTATGCGCTCCATGTGCTGCCGAACGGCGGCGTGGAGCAGGATGCCGGCGACTGGTGGGAGGCCATGGCCCGGAGCACCGGGCGGCTGCTGGAGAAGACGGATACCAGAAAGGAGGAGATCCAGGGCATCACCTTCTGCTCCCAATTCCAGACGGTGGTGCTGGTGGACCGGGAGGGAAAGCCTCTCCGCCGGGCAATGAGCTGCATGGACACCCGGGCCGACGCCCAGTTCAAGCGCTACATGCACACAGGCATCAAGGTGGAGGGCCTCGACATTATCAAGGTTCTGAAATATCTGAAAATCACCGGGGCCGTGTCCGGCAGCGCCAAGGATCCGGCCTGGAAGTACCTGTGGGTCCGGGACAACGAGCCGGAGGTCTATGAAAGGGTCTACAAGTGGCTGGACGCCAAGGAGTACCTTATCTGCCGGGCCACCGGGGTGATGAAGGCCAGCCGGGACGATGCCAACGGCACCTTCCTCTACGACGTGAAGAAGGGCTGCTGGAGCAGGACGCTGTGCAGGATGCTGGACATCAACATGGAGCACCTGCCCCAGTTGTGCGACAGCGCCGACCAGGTGGGGACGCTGCTGGAGGGGCCTGCGGCGGAGCTGGGACTGGCGGCGGGAACGCCGGTGTTCTCCGGCGGCAGCGACGTGAGCCTCTGCTCCGTGGGGGCGGGGTGCGTGGAGGTGGGGGACGTGCTGGTGTACTCCGGCACCTCCGGCTGGGTGGCCACAACGGTGGATAAGCTCCACCTGGACCTGGGGAATCTGATCGGCGCCCTGGTGGGCGCGGACCCCACCACCTACAACTACATCGCCGAGGTGGAGACCAGCGGCAAGTGCATGGAGTGGGTCAAGGACCGGATCGACCGGATGGAGATGGACTACGACGACATGATCGACTACATCAAGGACACCCCTGCCGGGGCAAACGGCGTTCTCTTCTCCCCGTGGATGCACGGCAACCGCTGCCCCTTTGATGACGCCAACGCCCGGGGCGTGTTCTTCAACCTGGATATCGACACCCGGGGCAGTGATCTGATGAAGGCAGTGATCGAGGGGGTTTGCATGCACATGCGCTGGCTGCTGGAGTGCACGGAGGGGGCGTTCCGGACAAAGCCGGTGGTGCGCTTTGCCGGGGGCAGCGCCATCTCCCCCTATATCTGCCAGGTGATGTCGGATGTGCTGGGCCGGGAGGTGGAGACCATCGAGAACACCCGGCAGGTGGGCGCCATGGGCGCCGCGGCGCTTCTGGCAGTGAGCTTTGGCATGCTGAAGGATATCAAGGACATCAGGCACATCATTCAGGTCAAGGACACCTATCATCCCCGGCGGGAGAATACAGCGGTATATGACCGGATCTTCCCGGTTTTTAAAAATCTGTATCTGGACAACAAAAAATCCTTTGCCGCGCTCAACGGCTGAAGGGTACTGGAGACGAATTGCAGAGGAGCACAGGAGGCTGAAACCATGTTGATGAAAGAGCACTACGGAATTTCCCATTGGCCGGATGACAAGGCCATTTATGAGAAAATGGACCGGCTGGTCAAGGAGCCGCTCCACCCCATCAAGCCGGCAGCGATGGAGAAGTACCTGGCCTATTTTGACGAGAAATGCCGGGGATCCCGCGCCATGATCGAGGAGGCCAGGAAGGTCATCCCCGGCGGCGTACAGCACAACCTGGCCTTCAACTACCCCTTCCCCCTGGTGGTCACCAAGGCCGAGGGGGCCTATCTCTACGACATCGACGGGAACCGGTATGTGGACTACCTCCAGGCCGGCGGCCCCACCCTGCTGGGCAGCAACTACGGACCGGTGAATGAAAAGGTCTGGGAGGTTGTGAAGGAGTCCGGCCCGGTGACGGGGCTGTTCCACCCCTATGAGATGAAACTGGCGGAAAAGATTCACGAATGCATGCCCTGGGTGGAGATGTACCGGTGCCTGGCCAGCGGCACGGAGGCGGACATGGTGGCCATCCGCATCGCCCGGACCTACACCGGCAAGGAGCGCATCGTCAAGGTGGGCGGCGCCTACCACGGCTGGAGCGACCAGCTGGTTTACTCCCTCCACATCCCCTACACCAAGACCTATGAGGCCCACGGCATCCCCAAAGCCGTCAGTGAGAACACCAGCGAATTTTTCCCCGGCGATGTGGACGGACTGCGAAAGGTGCTGGAGGAGAACGAAAAGCACGGCGGCACAGCCGCGGTGGTCATCGAGCCCTTCGGCCCGGAGAGCGGCACAAGGCCGGTGGCCCTGGACTTCGCGGCCAGGGTCCGGGCGCTCTGTGACGAGTTTGACGCCCTCCTGATTTTCGACGAGGTAGTCACCGCCTTCCGCGTAGGGCCAGGCGGCGCCCAGGGGTTCTACGATGTGCGGCCGGATCTCACCGTGTTCGGCAAGATCGTGGCCGGCGGCTACCCAATGGCCGGCGGCGTGGGCGGCCGGGCGGATATCATGTCCTGCGTGGCGGCCGGCGTCAAGGCAGGGAAGAAGAAGGCCTATGTGGGCGGCACCCTCACCGCCAATCCGCTGAGCTGCGCGGCGGGCTACTTCGCCATTGACGAGATCGTCCGCCAGGATGCGGCGGTGAAGGCTGGAGAGAACGGCGACAAGCTCTGTGCCGGCATCCAGAAACTGATTGACCGGTATGGCCTGCCCTTCGTCACCTGGAATACTGGGTCCATTGTCCACTTCGAGGTGTCCGGCGTCATGTATCTGGATGTATCCGATCCGGAGATCTTTACCAAAATCCCGGAACGGCAGAAATATATTGAGGAGTTCGGCGCGGCCCTCACTGCCAACGGCGTCATTACCCTGGCCGGCAGCCGCATCTATACCAGCATGGCGGACAACGACGCGACCATTGCCCAGACACTGGCCGCCTTTGAAGAAGTATTTTCCAACATTGAGCGATAAAAGGAGGAATACCCCATGATCCGCAGACTGGACGAAGAAAATCTGACCTATGCCTTCCCGGAGGTGTCCTTTGATCAGGACTATGTCATTGCCACCTACCAGGCAAAGGTGAAAACCAGCAACATTGAAAAACTGGCCATGGCTATTGCCGACGAGCAGACCACCGGCACCTGGATCAAGGTGGGGGCGGACTCCATGGAGAAGACCCGCCGGTTCGGCTCCAAGCTGGTGGCCCTGTACGAGGTGCCGGACATCGGCTGCGACTACCAGTCCGACGAGCCGCCCATGTATATCATCCAGGTGGCCTACCCCATGGAGAACTTCTCCCACAGCATGTCCTCCCTGATGACCATCCTCTTTGGCAACATCTCCGCCTCCGGCATGATCCGCCTCATCGATGTGGCCTTCCCCAAGAAGATGATCGCCCAGTTCCAGGGGCCCAAGTTCGGTGTGGAGGGTCTCAGAAAGGTGCTGGGGGTGCCTGACCGCCCCCTGCTCAATGCCATGATCAAGCCCAACATCGGTTGGACGCCGGACGAGGGCGCGGATCTTTTTTATCACGCCTGCAAGGGCGGCGTGGATGTCATCAAGGACGACGAGCTGATGCTGGCCGACGGCCCCTTCTGCCCCCTCAAGGAGCGGGTCACCAAGTTCATGGCCGCGGAGAAACGGGTCTACGAGGAGACCGGTGAGCACAG
>CAJFPI010000059.1 GCA_904398675.1 uncultured Oscillospiraceae bacterium | reverse complement strand
GAGACTGGCGGACCCACGACGGCATTGATATCAGCGCCGCCGCCGGGACGCCGGTGGTAGCCGCCTCGGCGGGGACCGTGACCGCGGTGGAGACCGGCGGCAGCATGGGGACCACGGTAGTGATCTCCCATGACGACGGATACGAGACCACCTATGCCAGTCTCCAGGAGGAGGTCCGCGTGGAGGTCGGCGATACCGTCTCCTCCGGCCAGGAGATCGGCGCCGTGGGCAACACCACTCTGACGGAGTCCGCCCTGGGCGCCCACCTGCACTTTGCCGTCTCCAAGGACGGCGAGGCTGTGGATCCGGCAGAATATCTCCCATAAAAGCAAAAAGCGCGGAGCAGCATCTGCTGCCCCGCGCCTTTTATACCGGGAAACGAATCTGAAAAAGGGACGGCCCTCAGGCCTTGGCCTCCTCCCCGCTGTGCTTTGCCAGCTCCTCTTCCTCCAGCACACGGTAGGCCACCTTGCCCACCAGGGTCTTGGGCAGCTCCGCGCGGAACTCAATGTCATAGGGAAGGGCATATTTGGCGATGTGCTTTCTGGCGTAGGCCATCAAGGTCTCTTTGGTCTCCTCGCTGGCCACCACGCCGGGCTTGAGCATGATAAACGCCTTCACCTTCTGCATCTTCAACGGATCCGGCACGCCGATCACACAGCTCATCTGCACCAGCTCGTGGGCGTCAAAAATATTCTCCAGCTGGGAGGGGTAGACGTTGTAGCCGCTGGTGACGATCATGCGCTTGAGGCGCTGCTTGAAATAGACAAAACCGTCGTCGTCCATGGTGCCCAGATCCCCGGTATGGATCCAGGTGAGGCCGTCGGGATGGGTCTGAAGAGTCTGGGCGTTCTCCTCCGGGTGGCCCAGATAGCCGATCATCACCGTGGGGCCGGAAAGGCAGATCTCCCCCACCTCGCCGTAGGGCACCTCCTCCTGGGTACCCGGCTTTACAATTTTATAATAGGTATCCGGGAAAGGCAGGCCGATGCTCCCCTCCTTGGCCATATTGAGGGGCGTAAGGCAGGAGGCCGTGACGCACTCGGTGAGGCCGTAGCCCTCCCGCACCTGGATGGCGGCGTTGTGGTCAAAGAGGAACTTGTCAAACCGCTTTTTCAGCTCCACGCTGAGGCTGTCGCCGCCGGAGTAGACCCCCTTGAGGCAGCTGAGGTCGGCGTTCTTCATCTTCGGCAGGCGCAGCAACGCCTCATATAAGGTGGGCACGCCGGCGATCAGGTTGCAGCGGTATTTGAGAATCAGCTTTGCATAGCTCTCCGCAGTAAAGCGGGGCACCAGGATGCAGCTGCCGCCGTTCACCAGCATGGAATGGATGGTCACACCCAGACCGAACCCATGGAAAATCGGCATGACCGCCAGCATCTTATCCCCGGGGCGGAAGAAGGGGTTGGTGGCAATAATCTGGCAGGCCAGGGCGTTGAAGTTGTAGTTGCTGAGGAGGATCCCCTTTGTGACGCCGGTGGTCCCCCCGGAGTAAAGGATCACCGCCGGGTCGTGGGCCTTCACCTCCGCCCGGTACTTCCAGTGGTAGGTACGGCCCCGGCGGAGAAATTCGTTCCAGCGGAGGATCGGGGCGTCCTTGGGGATCTTCTGGAGCTTGCGGCCCTCAGTGAGCATATAGCCGGCCTTGATGGGCTGGCTCAGGGCGTCCTTGATGGAGGCGATGATGATGTTGTCCAGGTTCACGTTCTGCCGGATGGCCTCGAACTTGTGATAAAACTGATCCAGCGTGATGGCGGAGATGGAGCCGGACTCCTTGAGGTAAAACTCGATCTCCTTCTCACTGGACAGGGGGTGGATCATGTTGGCGATGGCCCCCACCATGTTCACCGCATAGAACATGATCACCGCCTGGGGGCAGTTGGGCATGGCGATGGTGATGCGGTCTCCGGCGCGGATGCCGGTGGCCTTCAGCGCCCGGGCGCAGAGGTGGATCTCCTGCACCAGGGTGCGATAGGTGGTCTGACGCCCCATAAATACATAAGCCGTCAGGTTTGGGTACTTTTCAGCAATGTGCTCCACACCCTCCGCCATGGACCACTCCGGATACTCCAGATGGGCGGGCACGTCCCCCAGATTCTTGATCCAGGGGGTCTTGACCGTGATGGTTTCCTTTGCAGTTTCCATATCAGTAATCAACCTCTTCAATCATGGGGCGCTCCAGCAGCTCCGGGCACTCCAGCAGTTTTTTCAGCAGGCGGACGGTTTTGGAGTAGTAGTAGCCGTCTGCCAGGCGTTCGTCAATGGTCAGGCCCAGCTGGACAGTCTCCCGCATCTCCACGGTGCCGTCGCTCTGGAAGAAGGGGGAGAGTTTCTTTTCCCCGATGATACAGAACAGAGAGCAGGTCCCCCAGTTGGTCAGGTGGTGGTAGCCGCTCTTCAGGCGGATAGACCCCAGATTGGACACCACGCAGGAGGTGTAGTAGGGGTCTGTGGCGATCATGGAGTAGGGGACCCAGCCGTGCTTATCCAGCCAGCAGATGAACCGCACAGCCGCCTTGGAGAGAAAGCGGGGGAGGCTGTTGAGGATGTCCATGTTCTCCGTGCTGCTGTCCACCTTGTCGCTGCGGCAGAAGGTGACCTGCTCTTCGATATAGTCGTGTACCCGCTCGATGGTGTCGTCATCCTTCACATGGAGGACAGCCAGCGCCTCCGCCCCCTGGTCGGAAAACTGCTTTTTCACCACAAAGGACAGGGAAATGCCCCTGCGCTGGTAGAAATTCCGGTTGGCCACAAAGCGGTTCATCTTGGGCCGGAGGGTAATGGTTTTGGCAATGGCCGCCACGATCACCTGAAACAGGGTATAGTGGAAGTCCGCTGTCTCATTTTTCTTCTTGAGATAGGCGTTGATGTTGGTCAGGTCAATGGTCTCGGAGATATAGGCCTCGTTATCACAGCGGTTGGGATAGATGATGCCGGTAATAAAATGCAGAGAATCCAGATCCCGCAGCAGAATCCCGTCCCGCCGGTCGCCCCGCCGTCGCTTTTTGTTTCCCATATTGGTTCTCCCGTCCTGAAATCAAACTGAAATCACACAATACAACTGAGTAGTATACCACAGTTTTCCCCCGATTTCCACACTTTTTTCCTTTTTCAGCGTCCGGTGCTGCCGAAACCGCCTGCTCCCCGCTCTGTCTCGTCCAGTGCTGCCACCTCTGTAAAGGTGACCGGCAGATACGGGAGCACTACCATTTGGGCAACCCGGTCGCCATCCGATACCGATCGGGGCTGGTCTGTATCGTTGTGGAGCATCACCAGGTACTCCCCGCGGTAATCACTGTCGCATACCCCCACGCAGTTGGCCGGCCTGAGCCCCTCCTTGGCTGCAAGGCCGCTGCGGGCAAAGACGGCGGCAAAGTACCCGTCGGGAATGGCGATGCAAAGCCCGGTGGGGATCGCCACTGTGCTGTGGGGCGGGATCTCCCGCCGCCCCCCGTCAAGGCAGGCGTACAAATCATATCCTGCGGCCTGTGCGCTGCCCCGGGTGGGCAGCTTTGCCGCGGGATGCAGCTTTTTTACCTGAAGCTCCATGGTTTTCTCCTTTTTATGCCATGCAGAAGTTTATAACTGTCCAAACAGATACAGCCCGCCCATCACCAGCGCATACAGCACCGGCTGGTGGAGCACATAGATCACAAGGCTGTGCCGCCCCACGGCGGAAAAGCCCGGCATCCGGGCAGTGTAAAACCACCGGGGGAATTTTCCATCCCGGATATACCGGCCCGCCCATGTGCCGAAAAGAAACACAAAGATCCACGGCAGCAGCGGGAAGTAATCCGAGGAATAAAAGCCCGGATAGGTCCACCCAAACATCCACAGCCAGGTCTTGTCCGTGAGCCGGCCGTTGACAAGGGGCGCGGTCAGCACCGTACCCGCCACGGTCAGAACCGGCATCATCCACGCCGGCAGCCGCTCCCACAGCCTTCTGGTCAGGCCGTAGAACACCATACAGGTGCCCAGCATGTGGAGGATACCGAACCAGATGTCCATTCCCATCCACACCGTCACCGCCGTGATCACCGCCGCGCAGGCAAGGGCCTTCAGCCCCCGTTTCACATTGCTGCGGGAGAAATTGGAGCTGACGCCGGAAAGCACCACAAACAGCCCGGCGAAGATGTAGTGGAGCGCATTGAACACCGGGTTTGAAAACAGCCACCAGGGCGCGCCGCAGAAGGCCGCCAGGTCATAGAGAAAATGGTGGACAACCATCAGCAGAACCGCCAGGCCCCGCAGGCCGTCCATCAGCTCGATCCGTTGCTTTCCCATGGTTTCCTCCCCTGTTCCGTTCAATCCCGGGTAGTATATCATAATTCCGTGTGATTTGCAATTCTCTTCCGGGCATCGGCATGGCCCGCAGGCGTCCGGACCGCATTGTCCTGGAATCGAAAAATACTGGGATGGTGGCGGGACTGGGTATACTCAAACAGAATGCCGTCGCTGTTATAGGTCTGGCTGGTGACCACCGCCAGGCAGTTATACTCCTCCAGCGTCAAAAACCGGCGGTCCAGCGCATCGGCCCGCTCCACTGTGATGGTGCGCTTGCTGGTGACAATGGACATGTGCAGCTCCTGCTCCAGATAGCGGTAGATGGAGCCCTCGGCAATCTCTTTTGTCAGGCCGGGCATACAGTCCCGGCGGAAGTAGCTGTGGTTTAAAATCCGGGGGATGCCGTCGATGGTATGGATGCGCTGGAGATAGAAAAGCTCCGTTCCCGGGGCAAAGCCGGTGCGCCGGGCAAGATCATCGTCGGCGGCGCAGGCAGTAAAAAGAGCCACCTGGGTGGCGCTGTCCTGCCCGGTGCGCCGGGTGGTCTCGGCAAAGGATTCAATGGTACCCATGGTATAGGCGGAAGCCTCGATGGGCTGATAGATATTGCAGACGCCCCAGCCCTGGCGGGTCTGGACATAGCCGTCCCGCACCAGGCCGGCAACGGCACGGCGCACGGTGTTGCGGGAGCATCCAAACTCCTCCAGCAGCGTGTTTTCCGACGGCAAAAGCTGTCCCACCGGATAGGCCCCGCTTTCGATCCGCTCTTTGAGGGCATAATAGATCTGCATGAACTTTTCTCTTGGTATAGGACGCGCCTCCTTGTTTAAACAATTTTGCCATATTATATATACCACCGGTTACACGGGAAGTCAACCGCCTTCATTTCTGGTAATCTGCCCAAAAACCGGCAGTTTTCTTCATCAAATTGTCCAATTGACTTGTTTAAACAAGTAGAATATTATAGGAAATGCAGCTGGGAAACACCCAGCTGCCGCAATGTGAAATACGGCCGCAGGCCGATTAGGAGGGATTCATCCATATGGGAAAATACCAGGCAGACGTTCAGGCGCTGCTCCAGGCCATCGGCGGCAGGGAGAATATCCAGGCGGTGTCCCACTGCATGACCCGGATGCGGTTCGTGCTGGTGGACCCGGGCAGGGCGGACACCAGCGCCATTGATCGCATCCCAGCCGTGAAGGGGACCTTCACCCAGGCCGGACAGTTTCAGGTGATCATCGGCAATGATGTGGCCGTCTTCTACAACGAGTTCACTGCCTGCGCGGGGATCGAAGGCGTCAGCAAGGACGCGGTAAAGGCGGCAGCCAAAACCAACCAGTCCCCTCTCCAGCGCCTCATGGGCACCCTGGGGGAGATTTTCGCCCCCATTATTCCCGTCCTGATCTGCGGCGGTCTGATCCTTGGCTTCCGCAACGTGATCGGCGAGATCAACTTCCTGGACGGCGGTACCCACAGCCTGGCGGATGTATCCCAGTTCTGGGCCGGCCTGTACAGCTTTCTGTGGCTCATCGGCGAGGCCGTCTTCCACATGCTGCCGGTGGGCATCGTCTGGTCCATCACCAAAAAGATGGGCACCACACAGATCCTGGGCATTGTTTTGGGGCTGACGCTGGTGTCCCCCCAGCTGCTCAACGGATTCTCCGTGGCCACCACAGCGGCGGCGGATATTCCGGTGTGGGACTTTGGCTTTATCCAGGTCCAGATGATCGGCTACCAGGGCCAGGTCATCGCCGCCATGCTGGCCGGCTTTGTGCTGGTATATCTGGAAAAGTTTTTTAAACGGATCTGCCCGGAAGTCGTGAGCATGATCGTGGTCCCCTTCTGCTCCCTGGTGCCGGCTGTGGTCATCGCCCACACCATCGTCGGCCCCATCGGCTGGCAGATCGGCGACGCCATCGCCTCGGTGGTGTATGCGGGGCTGACCTCCCATGTGCGCTGGCTGTTTGCGGCCCTCTTCGGCCTTCTGTATGCGCCCATCGTCATGACGGGGCTCCACCACATGACCAACGCTATCGACTCCCAGCTGGTGAATCTGTATGACGGCACCAACCTGTGGCCCATGATCGCCCTGTCCAACATCGCCCAGGGCTCCGCCGTGCTGGCCATGAGCGTGCTCCAGAAGAAAAATGAGCGGGCTCAGCAGGTGAACATCCCCGCCTGTATCTCCTGCTACCTGGGCGTCACCGAGCCGGCCCTCTTCGGCGTCAACCTGAAGTATGGGTTCCCCCTGGTATGCGGCATGATCGGCTCCGCCTGCGCGGCGGTAATCTCCATCGGTACCGGTGTGGAGGCATACTCCATCGGCGTGGGCGGCCTGCCCGGCATTCTCTCCATCAAGCCCCAGTTCTGGGTGAACTTCCTCGCCGCCATGCTGGTGGCCATTGCGGTGCCCTTCGTTCTCACCATCCTGATTGGCAGCCGCAAGCTGGCCAGAGCCGACCGCGGTCTGGCGGAAAGCGCCGATGCGCCCGTACCTGCCGCCATTCCCGCCATTGAGGAGCAGCCCCAGGAGGCGCCCGCCGCCTCTGCTGCGGCAGATGTGACCTCTCCCCTCTCCGGAAGGGTCATCCCCATGGAGGAGATCCCCGACCAGGTGTTCTCCCAAGGCGTCCTGGGGGAGGGGGTGGGCATTGAGCCCACCGGCAATGTGGTGGTGGCCCCCGCCGACGCCACTGTGTGCTCCGTAATGGAGGACAGCCGGCATGCAGTGGGCCTCTCCCTGGACAACGGCGCAGAGCTGCTTATCCACGTTGGCATCGACACGGTATCCATGAACGGCGACGGGTTCCAGCTCCATGTAAAGGAGGGGGACCGGGTGCATCTGGGGGACAGGCTGATCACCTTTGATCCGGAGAAGATCAAGGCGGCGGGCCATCCCACCACCACCGCCTTTCTGGTTACCGATCCCGGGGATCTGACCCCTGCCTTTGCAACCGGCATAGAGGCCCAGGCGGGCCAAACCGTGGTCATCCGTTTTTGAAGAGAGGGTTCCTGCATGAGTGATTTTCGCAAAAGCGTGGTCTATCAGATCTATCCCAAGTCCTTCCTGGATACCAATGGGGACGGACTGGGGGAGCTGAAAGGCGTCACGGCAAAGCTGGACTACCTGAAGGAGCTGGGCGTGGACTATATCTGGCTCACCCCCTTCTTCGTCTCCCCGCAAAACGACAACGGCTACGATGTGGCCGACTACCGGAGCATCGACCCCCGGTATGGTACCATGGCCGACTTTGAGGAGCTCTCCCGGGAGGCGGGAAAACGGGGCATCGGCCTGATGCTGGATATGGTTTTCAACCACACCTCCACGGAGCATGAGTGGTTCCAAAAGGCCCTGGCCGGGGACCCCAAATATAAGAGCTATTATATTTGGAAAAAGGGTAAGCCGGACGGGAGCCCTCCCACCAACTGGGAGAGCAAATTCGGCGGCAGCGCCTGGGAATATGTCCCCTCATTTGACGAATACTATCTCCACCTCTTTGACAAAACCCAGGCGGACCTGAACTGGGACAATCCGGACGTCCGCCGGGAGGTGCAGGAGGTGCTGCGGTTCTGGATGGGCAAGGGCGTCCGTGGTTTCCGGTTTGACGTGGTCAACCTGGTGAGCAAGGGCGAATTTGCCGACGACCAGCAGGGGGACGGCCGCCGTTTCTACACTGACGGGCCCCGGATCCATCAATACCTGCGGGAGATGAACGAGGCCACCTTCGGCAGGGAGGAGGGGATCCTCACGGTAGGAGAGATGTCCTCCACCTCCATGGAGAACTGTTTCCAATACGCCGGGGCCGACAGCCGCGAGCTCTCCATGGTCTTCTCCTTCCACCATTTGAAAGTGGACTTTATGGGCAACGAGAAATGGGTGCTGGTCCCGGCGGATTTCCAAAGGCTCAAGGAGATCCTCTTCTCCTGGCAGACCGGCATGGCGGCGCACAACGCCTGGAACGCCGTGTTCTGGTGCAACCACGACCAGCCCCGGGTGGTCTCCCGGTTCGGCGACGAGGGGGAATACTGGAAACAGTCGGCCAAAATGCTGGCCGGGGTCATCCACTGCCTGCGGGGCACCCCCTATATCTACCAGGGGGAGGAGATCGGCATGACAAACGCCGGGTTCGCCGATCTCAGCCAGTACCGGGATGTGGAGAGCCTGAACCACTTCCGGATTTTACGGGACAAGGGTATGAGCGAGGAGAGCGTTTACAATATTTTAAAGGTTCACTCCCGGGACAACAGCCGCACCCCTATGCAGTGGGACGCCTCCGAAAACGCCGGCTTTACCAGCGGCACCCCCTGGATCGGCGTCAACCCCAACTGCAGGACCATCAACGCTGCCGCCCAGGTGGGAGACCCGGACTCCATCTTCTCCTATTATAAGGCCCTGGTGCGCCTGCGGAAGGACTGCAGCGTGATTGCCCGGGGGGACTTCACCCCGCTGGATCAAAGCCACCCCGCGGTGCTGGCCTACAAGCGCAGCCTCCCCGGCGAGGAGCTGATCTGCATCAGCAACTTCTACCGAAAGGGCTGCACCTGGAAATGCCCGGAAGATCTCACCGGCTATGCGGTGCGCCTATCCAACTACCCCGACCCCCAGCCAGGACGGGAGACCGCCCTGCGGCCCTATGAGTCCATGATTCTTCTCCGCCGGAAATAGAAAGGCGAAAGAGACGAATTGGAAAAGCGATTTCAACACTTATATTAATGAAGAAAGGAAGTCCTTATCATGAAACAGTTTACCTACACCATCACCGATCCCGTAGGCATCCATGCCCGCCCCGCCGGCCTTCTGGTCAAGGCCGCCAAGGCATTTTCCAGCGCCATCACCATCGAGCGGAACGGAAAATCCGCCGCCGCCACCAAGCTCATGGCGCTGATGAGCCTTGGCGTCAAGGCCGGAGACACCATCACCGTCACGGTGGAGGGAACCGATGAGGAGGCCGCCGCCGCTGGGATGGAGAAGTTTCTCCAGGAAAACCTGTAAGCGGCCGTTGGATCGGGAAGGAGGTGCGCAGGGATGAAGGTAGCCACCGGAAAATCCATTCTGAAGGGGATCGCCATCGGCCCGCTGCGGATCTACCGCAAAAAAGCCGCAGAGGCCAGACGGGCCTCTGTCCTCAGCCCGGCGGAGGAGCTTGCGCGGTTCGAGTCGGCCCGCCGGGAGGCCCAGGAGCAGCTGGGCGCGCTGTATGACAAGGCGCTGGACGAGGTAGGCGAGGACAACGCCGCCATTTTCGAAATCCACCAGATGATGCTGGATGACGAGGACTATGTGGACGCCGTCAAAAGCATCATTGAGACCCAGGGGGCCACCGCGGAGTACGCTGTAAGCACCACAGGGGAGAACTTTGCCGCTGCGTTTGCGGCCATGGAGGACTCCTATATGCAGGCCCGGTCCGCAGATGTGAAGGATATCTCCCGCCGGGTGGTCAATATCCTCACCGGCTCCGAGCAGGGGGATGTGCAGGGCGAGGAGCCTGCCATCCTGGTGGCCGACGATCTGACGCCCAGCGAGACGGTGCAGCTGGATAAGAGCAAGCTCCTGGGCTTTATCACCCGCCACGGCTCCTCCAACAGCCACACTGCCATCTTGGCCCGCACCATGAACATCCCAGCTCTGATCGGGGTGGATTTCGACGAGAGCTGGGACGGCCGGCTAGCGGTGCTGGACGGGTACAACCACTGCGTGTACATTGACCCTGCGCCGGAGCTGCTCTCCGCCATGGAGGCCAAACACCGCAGCGATCTGGAGCAGGAGGCCCTTCTCCAGGGGCTGAAGAAAAAGCCCAACGTCACCCTGGACGGCACGGAGATCCAGGTGTATGCCAACATCGGCAGCGCCGGGGATGTGGGGCTGGTGCTCCAGAACGACGCCCAGGGCATCGGCCTGTTCCGCAGCGAGTTCCTCTATCTGGATGGCAGCGACTATCCCACCGAGGACCAGCAGTTTGCCGTTTACAAGCGGGTGGCGGAGACCATGGCCGGAAAAAAGGTCGTTATCCGCACCCTGGACATCGGCGCGGACAAGCAGGCGGACTACTTCGGCCTGGACCACGAGGAGAACCCGGCCCTGGGCTATCGGGCCATCCGCATCTGCCTGACCCGCCGGGACATCTTCAAACAGCAGCTGCGGGCCATCCTCCGCGCCAGCGCCTTTGGCAGTGTGTCCATCATGTTTCCCATGATCATCTCCGTGCGGGAGGTGCGGGACGCCAAGGAGATTCTGGAGGAGTGCCGCCGGGAGCTGAAGGCCCAGGGCGCGGCCATGGGCGAGGTGGAAATCGGTATCATGATCGAAACCCCGGCGGCGGTGATGATCGCCGACGAGCTGGCGGAGGAGGTGGATTTCTTCTCTCTGGGCACCAACGATCTCAGCCAGTACACCCTGGCCATCGACCGTCAGAACCCCAAGCTGGACACCTTCTACGACCCCCATCACCCCGCCATTTTGCGCATGATCCGCATGACGGTGGAGGCTGGCCACCGCCACGGCTGCTGGGTAGGGATCTGCGGGGAGCTGGGGGCTGATCCGGCGCTGACGGAAACCTTCCTCCGCATGGGTGTGGACGAGCTGTCCGTCTCCCCCTCCGCCATCCTGCCCCTGCGCAAGCGCATCCGCTCCCTGGACTTGACCAAGAGCGGAGAGTAGGTGAGGCACGCAGGCCGTCACGGCCGCCCCGCCGGATATGCAGCGGCGCACGGCCGTTTCTGCAGCGCTTTTGCATGGGAAAAATGTGGGGCGGAGCGCCTGCCGGCACTCCGCCCCCTTTTCCTGCTGAAACCGGATCATATCCGGTCCGCCCAGATCTGCACCGTCTCGCAGAGAAACCTTGCTGCGCCGGGCGCCGTCTTGTCATAGTAGGCGGCAAACCGGGGATCCTCTGTGTAGAGGGCAGCGATCCCTCTGTGCTCCGCCGCGCCGATCCGGCTCCCGCCGAGAACGAGCCAGCGGCGGTGGAGGGCGGCGATCTCCCTCCCCGTCTCACTCTCCGGGGTCTGTCCCGACAAAACGGCCTTCTCCAGGCGGCTCAGGATCTCCCGGTCCAGCTCCGTCCACTCCTCATACTGCTCTTCCGTCAAATGCAGCACCGCCTGCTGGGCGGCGTCCACCTTCCGATCTCCGTACATTTCCCGTGCCTCCCGGCCATAGGCACTCTCATGCCTGTCTACAATTTCTCTTTTCAGAGCCTCAAATTTTTTCTCATCGCTCATCTGCTCATTCCTTTCCTGTGCTGAAATGGTGTCTTTCACAGACTGGATCAAACCGTCCAGCCGCGCCCGCTGCTCCTCCAGGGCAGCCAGGTGGCCGCGGAGGGCCGCAAGCCGGTCAAAGGAGGGATCATCCAGGCACGCCTTGATGCGGGCCAGCTCCACCCCGAGGGCCCGGTAGTAAAGGATGTCCTGCAGTCGGTCCACCTCCGTCTGACCGTAGCAGCGGCAGCCGCCCGCCGCGATGCGGCTGGGCTTTAAAAGACCGATCTTGTCGTACCAGCGCAGGGTGCGGGTGGTCACCCCGGACAGGCGCGACAGCGCATGAATGGTATATTCCATGGCGTTACCCCTCCTTGAACCCCATCTTAACAGTTGACGCCGCGTCAATGTCAAGGCCGAATTTTGCCCTTGACGGAAACTTTTCAAAACAGGCAAAATCTGTTACAATGGCACAGAACATTTTTTCGGAGGCACGCTATGACGGAATTTTCTTACTGCAAGCTGGAAATTTTTGTGCCGGAGAGCCATCTGGAGGCGGTGCGCGGGGCACTGCAGTCCGTGGATGCCGGCCACATCGGCGGCTACGACTGCTGCCTCTCCTACAGTCCAGTCACCAGCTGCTGGCGGCCCCTGGCGGGGACCCGCCCCTATCTGGGACAGATCGGCGAGGTGTGCACCGCCCGGGAGATAAAGGTGGAGGTCACCTGCCCCGCTGAAACAGCGGGCCTGGCGGTGGCGGCGGTGAAGGCCGTCCACCCCTACGAGGAGCCGGTCATCAACGTGATCCCCCTTTTCCGCACAAGCTTTTCATAAAGGAGGCCGCCCATGAAACGCATCGCCATTTTGTCCGACACCCACGGCACTCTCCGCCCCGAGGTCAAGGCCCGCCTGACGGAGGCCGACGTGATCATTCACGCCGGGGATCTGGACACGCCGGAGATCGCCGAGGCGCTCTATTCCTACGGCAAGGACACCTACATCGTCCGGGGCAACAACGACTGGTGGCTCACGCCCCGGCTCCCTGGCTCACTGCGCTTTACCGTTGAGGAGGTCCGCTTTTTTGTGACCCACAATGTGCGGGATGTCCCCAAGCAGCTGAAGGGTGTGGACGTGGTGGTCTACGGCCACTCCCACCGCTACAGCGTGGAGGCCCGGGAGGGCGTCCTGTGGCTGAATCCTGGCAGCTGCGGCAGGCGCCGGTTTGACCCGGAGCTGACATTCTGCATGATGGAGGCGGACGCGGGACGCTATCATCTCGAGCAGGTCGCCTTCCCCTCCCGCAGGTAGTTCCCGCGGGGGGCTGCCGCCCCGCGTCCCCCGGGCCGGACGCGGGGCTTTCCCGCTCCTGTCTCCGCTCCTTGTGGTTGTGGATAAATTCCGTACAAACAAACACAATTATCAGCATTATTTTTCAGGGCAATTTGTGATAGAGTACAAACATCATACAAGAAGTGAGGTGCTGACATGTTGAAAGCAACCAAAATTTCCGACCCTGAATTGTATGCCCTGGTAGAAAAGGAATATGAGCGGCAGGTCCACAACATCGAAATGATTGCCTCTGAAAGCACCGTCCCCCTGGAGGTCATGGAGCTGACCGGCAGCGTGTTCACCAACAAAACCCTGGAGGGCTATCCCGGCGCCCGGTTCCAGGCCGGTTCCCATGTAGCAGACGAGGTGGAGACTCTGGCCTGCCAGCGGGCCAAGGAGCTCTTCGGCGCCGAGCACGTCAACATCCAGACCTACTCCGGCTCCACCGCCAATTACAGCGTCTTCGCCTCCGTGCTGAACCCCGGCGACAAGGTCCTCAGCATGCGGCTGGACCAGGGCGGCCATCTGACCCACGGCAGCCCTGCCAACTGGGTCAGCAAGATCTATCACTTTGAGTTCTACGCCATCAACCCCGAGACGGAGCTTTTGGACTATGACGCCCTGGAGGCCAAGGCCCGGGAGTATCAGCCCAAGATGATCATTGCCGGCGCCAGCTCCTACTCCCGTCTCATCGATTACGAGCGCATCGCCAAGGTGGCCAAGGAAGTAGGCGCCTACTTTATGGTGGATATGGCACATGTGGCGGGCCTTGTGGCCGCCGGCGTGATCCCCAGCCCCATCCCCCACGCCGACTTTGTCACCTCTTCCACCACCAAGACCTTCTGCAGCGCCCGCAGCGGCATGGTTTTCTGCAAGAAGGAATATGCCAAAATGCTGGACAAGGGCACCTTCCCCGGCGCTCTCGGCTCCATCCATCTCCACACCATGGCCGCCAAGTGCTGGTCCTTCCGCTACGCTGCCAGCGATGCGTTCAAGGCTACCATGCGCCAGGTGGTGAAGAATGCCCAGGCCCTGGCGGCAGCCCTCACCGAGAAGGGGTTCCGCATCGTCAGCGGCGGCACGGACAACCATCTGCTGGTGGTGGATCTGCGCAGCAAGGGCATCAACGGCCGTGATTTCCAGAACGCACTGGATTCCGTGGGCATCACTGTCAACAAGAATATGATCCCCTTTGACCAGGAAAAGCCCTCTGTTACCAGCGGCGTCCGCATCGGTCTGACCGCTGTGACCCAGCGCGGCCTGAAGGAGCCGGAGATCCGGGAGATTGCGGATATCATGGAGCAGGTTGCCTCCGCCCCCTTTGACGAGGACAATCTGGCCCGCTGCCGGGAAAAGGCCCAGGCTCTCATCGCCCGGTTCCCCCTGTACCCGGTGAACCCGATGGAGTATTGATTGCGCTGTTTCCGGCGCCAGTCCTCTGCAACCCCCTATTGTTACATCATCCAACAGGAAGGCCGCGGCGAAATCGCCGCGGCCTTTTTCATACAGCACCTGATTTGACCTCGCCCCGCTTTTCCCGGTAGGCCGCGGGGGTACAGCCGGTCATCTGCTTAAAGTATTTATAAAAATTGTTGATATTCTCATAACCCACCGTCTCCGCAATCTCCTTGATGCCGGTATCTGTATTCTGCATCAGGGAGATGGCTTTTTGAATACGGACCTCGTGGAGATAGCTGATCACGCCCATCCCCATATGCTTTTTGAAGGTCCTGGCGATATGGCTGGCGGTGGTGTAGTACATGCGGGCCAGCTCGTTGACCTCGATCTTCTGGGTGTAATTCTGCTGGATGTACTCTATGATCTCATTGGTCAGGTGGTTTTTGGTAAATTTCCACCCCAGCGCCCGGGTAATGGCGTCGCAGAACGGCTCGAACTCCACCGGCTTGAGCAGGATGTCCTTGGCCCCCAGGCGCAGGGCCTGCTGGGCGTATTGAAAGGATTCATAGGCGGTAATGATAATGTAATTGGCATCCGGCACCGCCCGCATCAGCTCAAAGCCGTTGAGGCAGGGCATCTGGATGTCCAGGAAGATCAGGTCCGGCCGTTCCCGCCGGATCATCTCCAGGGCCGCCTCGCCGTCCCGGGCCTCATCCACGATTTCGATAGGCAGCTTTCCCATTTTAATGAAATAGCGGATAATGACGGAGCCCGCCGCCTCGTCGTCCGCTATAATAGCGCGGATCATACCTCTTTTCCTCCCTCACACAGCAAACTCAGCGCGGCAGCTCCAGCCGGATTTTGGTACCAGTCGTTTTTCCTGATGTAATATGGATCGAAAAGCGGTCGCCGTAGGCGGCCTGCAGCTTGGCATAAACCAGGGAAAGGCCGTGGCCGGAGCTGGTCTCCATTCCGCGGCGGACCCGCTGCAGCGTGGTTTTGTCAATCCATTCCCCGTTGTTTTCCACCATAAAGCGGAGGAACTGCTCATGCTTGGTAATCCGGATCCCCAGCCGCTTTTCTCCCGAGTGGTTGATAAAACCGTGCGTAAATGCATTTTCAATAATCGGCTGGAGAAAGTTAAAGGGCACCAGGCAGGTTTCCGCCCCCTCCTCGCAATGAAAGTCCACTGTCAGCTCCCTGCCGTAGCGCAGCTCCTGAATATGGAGATAGGTCCTGAGATATTCCAGCTCTGAGCGCAGCGGCACCATCTGCAGGTTGGTGGCAGTGGAATAGCGGAACATCTTGGCCAGGTCTACAATGGTCTGATAGGTGGTGATCCGATCCCCCTCCAGGGCCTGGCCGGCAATGGCATTCAGGGTGTTGAAAAGGAAGTGGTGGTTGATCTTCAGGTTTGTAACCATGTTCCGCATGGCCTGCAGGTCCGTCTCCAGCATCTGCTGCTGGCTTTGGCTCTGGGCCAGCAGGGCGTCCTTCTGCGCAATATCCCTGCGCAGGGCGTTGAAGGTGCAAAAGCTGATGATGCTGCGCACCACGTTCTGCATCCACTGCTGGATGGCCAGCATGGAGCCGATGGGCGTGTCATACATCCCCGTTCCCTCGGCATTTATGCCGTTTCCCAGCAGGATATGGCCGCTGAAAAGGCTGCCGAGGAATGTATCCTGATAAACGATCGGCATGCAGAACACCGTCAGCCCATGGGGGCATACCCGCCCCACATTCCCACCCACTGTTCCCGGCTGCAGCCGCCGCTCAAAGCAGGGGCACCGCGCCGTGTCCTTCAGGGGGTTGCAGTGAGTCAGGCAGTAATGCGGATATTTCCGGTTCTGCAGCACCAGATTCCCCATGTCGTCAAAGATGGTCACAGGCAGGGTGGCATTGTCCAGCACCTGGCTGCGGATGGCCTCAATGGCGCCATAAAAGCTGCCGCTGAAATGCAGCACCTCCTGGTTGTCCGGCACCGCCGCCCCCTGGAACACCGTGGACACCGATACCATCAGATGGCGCAGGGGAATCGCACCTGTATTGACCGTCTCATGTGTAATGTTGGGCGGAAGGTAGTAGAACATGCCGGGGTGGATCAGCCGGGACACACCATCCACCACGTCCAGGCCGTCCCCCTGGAGGATGTAGATAAACTGCTCGTTCTCGTAATGGATATGGGGCTCCTGGCGCACCTTGGGGTCGATGGATACGACGCCGATGCTCATGGCCTGGCTGTTTTTCCCCTCTGTCAGCCACTCCACCTGTCCCCACGAGGTCTTTTGTATGCTGTCCACTCCTCTTCCCCCTCTCTTCCGCCTCCCTGGTTTTCAGCGTACCACGGTTTCCCGCCCCTTGTCTTTCCCAATATTTGCCATTTCCTTTACTATTTTTTTCATATTTTCATGTTTTACATGCGTTTTTTTACATCTTAAAGGCAAATTCCATACAGCAGAAGTGGCAAAATGCCTGAAAATCCCAGTCAGACATGTGTCAAATACGGTAAAAAAAACGACCGATCTGATAATAGACGGTGGCTATCGAAAAAATTTATAATAAAACTACAAATTCCAGGCGTGCGGAGGCTAATCTATCGGCATTTTGTATAAAACCCACTATGGCAAATCCAGGCTTTTGATCCAGCAACCCTGCGCAGGCCGGAAGAAATGTAATTTCAACGGATTGAAATGAAAGGAGTTGCGAACACATGAAGCGTATGGTATCCATTTTGCTCTCTCTGCTGCTGCTAATTGCCATGGCAGGCTGCAGCACCGGCGACACGGCAAACAACGGAGGCAGCACCAACAATGGGGGTACCTCCGACGACGGCGGCAGCAGCGGCGGCGACAGCGACGCCATCAAGATCGGCATTTTCCAGCCCCTTACCGGCGCCAGCGCGGCGGGCGGCGAATATGAGACGCGCGGCATCGAGCTGGCCCATTCGCTTTATCCCGAGGTCCTGGGCCGTCCCGTTGAGCTTGTCAAGGTGGATAACAAGTCCGACGTGGTAGAGGCTGCTACCGCGGCAGCGCGTCTTGTGGAAAGCGAGCAGGTAGATGTGGTCCTCGGCTCCTGGGGTTCTTCCCTGAGCATGGCCGGCGCCGATGCGTTTGAGGAATCCCAGACGCCCGCCATCACCATCTCCGCCACCAGCCCCAACGTGACCCTGGGCAACGAGTATTACTTCCGTGTCTGTTTCATGGAGGACTTCCAGGGTGCGGCTCTTGCTACATATGCTGCCCAGGAGCTGGGAGCGACGAAAGCCGCTATCATCTATGAGATCACCAACGACACCTGCGTGGGCGTCCGTGCCTCCCTGGTGGAGACCTTTGAGTCCCTGGGCGGCGAGATGGTAGGCGAGGCCTCCTTCAGCGTCGGCGACCAGGACTTCAACTCCCAGATCATGGCCGTTATGGCCGGTGAGCCCGAGGTTATCTTCATCCCCGGCAACTACACGGAGGCTGCCCTGTGCATCAGCCAGGCCCGCGCCCTCGGCTATGACACCTCCTTCATGGGCACTGACATCATCGACGTTCCCGCCTTCCTGGAAGTGGGCGGCTCTGATGTGAACGGCACCGTGACCTCCACCTTCTTCGATCCCGCTGCTCCCACCACGGATGTGGGCGAGGAGTTTATGGAGGCCTACAGCTCCACCTATGACGACAGCCCCTCCGCCCTCTCCGCTCTGGGCTTTGACGCATATCTGGCTGCCATCCGTGCCATTGAGGCTGCCGGCACCACCGACGGTCCCGCTGTGAAGGACGCCCTGTATGCCCTGGAGATGGACGGCGCCACCGGTGCGCTGCGCTTTGACGACAACGGCGACGCTATCAAGAACCAGGTGGTTTTGAAGGTGGCGCAGGACGGCGAATATGTGTACTACGACACTGTGGAAGTGAACCTCGAATAAAACGCACATATATCCCGTTTCCATAGCATCTGATTTGCGGTTGGAGGGTAGGTTCCGTACCTCCCTCCAACCGCTCCCATTTCCGGCCGGCCGCTCCGGCAGCCCACCTGGTCCGGAGCCATACTTCAGCGAAAGCAAAGGTGACGATATGAATGTATTGATTCCTTCTATGGAGCAATTTGTCCAGGGCATAGCGAACGCACTGTCTCTGGGCAGCCTCTACTCTCTGGTGGCCATTGGTTACACCATGGTGTACGGCATCCTCCGGCTGATCAACTTCGCCCACGGCGAGGTCTTTATGATGGCCATGTATTTCGTGTTCTATGTGACCACGCTGTTTCAGGCGCCCTGGTACATCGCCTTCATTGCCGGGATTGTCGGCATCGCGCTTTTGGGCATTGTGATTGAGCGGGCGGCCTATAAGCCGCTGCGAAATGCCCCGCGAATCTCTGTTCTGATTTCCGCCATCGGCGTGTCCTACCTCCTGCAGAATCTGGCGGTAGTCTGTTTCTCCGGCATTCCCAAGCAGTTCCCCAGCGTCCCCCTGTTCCAGGACGTCATCATTGTGGGCGGCGTGCATATCCAGCGGATGGTCATTATCGTCCCCATCATCACGGCGATTCTGGTGGCGGCGCTTTTGTACCTGGTCAACCACACCAAGATGGGTATTGCCATGCGGGCGGCCAGCCGGGATTTTGACACCTCCCGCCTCATGGGCATCAACGTCAACCGCGTCATTTCCATCACCTTCTGCATCGGTTCGCTGCTGGCAGCGGTAGGCGCCATCATGTGGGGCCTGAAGTACCCGAAGATCGAGCCCTATGTAGGCGTGATGCCCGGTCTGAAATGCTTTATCGCGGCAGTGCTGGGCGGGATCGGAAGCATCGGCGGCGCTGTGATCGGCGCATTTCTGCTGGGTTTCATCGAGATCATGCTGGTGCTGTTCCTGCCGGGGCTGTCCGGCTACAAGGATGCCTTCGCCTTTGTTCTGCTCATCATTATCCTGCTGGTCAAGCCCACAGGACTGCTGGGGGACAAGGCCGGCGTCGACAAAGCGTAAAGGAGGAGGAATATGGGATCGAATCAAACCGTGCAAGGCCGGCTCAACCAGCCCGGCGCCTCCTCGCATAAGAACAGGAACCGCATTCTGACGGCGGTTACCCTCGTGATTTTCGTTGTATTCCTGTTTCTGGCCGACCAGGGTATTATTCTGGACTCCTACGGGGTCCGCATCATCCGGCTGTGCGGCGTCTACACCATTGCCGCTCTCTCCATGACCCTGATCAACGGCCTGACAGGTCAGTTCTCCCTGGGGCAGGCGGGCTTTATGGCGATCGGCGCCTACACCACAAGCCTTCTGATCATTCCGCCTGAGGTGAAGGAGCAGATGTACTACGTGACCCCCATCCAGGGCTGGGTGCGGGACATGCAGGCGCCCTTCCTGGCGGCCATTCTGATCGGCGGACTGCTGGCTGCCCTCATCGCCTTCCTCATCGGGTTCCCGGTGCTGCGGCTGCGGGGTGACTACCTCGCCATCGCGACCCTGGGCTTTTCAGAGATCATCCGCGTAATCATCACCAATGTGGGCTCCGTCACCAACAGCTCCATCGGTATCAAGAGCATTCCCGACACCGCCAACATCTGGTGGACCACCATTGCGGCGGCGCTGTGCATCACGCTGGTCTATCGGCTGATGAAAACGTCTTATGGGCGGGCCTTCAAATCCATCCGCGACGACGAGGTGGCGGCGGAGGCCATGGGCATCTCCCTGTTCAAGCACAAGATGCTCTCCTTTGTCATCTCCGGTTTCCTGGCCGGCCTCAGCGGCGGACTGCTGGCCAGCGTGGTGGGCGTTATCAACCCGCTGTACTTCCGGTTCACCCTGGCCTATGAGATCCTTCTCATCGTTGTGCTGGGCGGCCAGGGCAGCATCACCGGCACCCTGGTCAGCGCCTGCCTCATCACCGCCGGCAAGGAGTGGCTGCGGTTTTTGGACTCCGGTTTCTCCATCGGCCCCATTACCATCCCCGAGATCTCCGGCCTGCGTATGCTGGTGTTCTCTGCCCTGCTGATGGTTGTGATCCTCTTCTACCGCAGAGGCCTCTTTGGTTCCAACGAGTTCAGCTGGGATGGTCTTTTCCGCTTGATACAGCGAACCGGCGCGCGCTGCAAGCGCCTGATCCGCCGCGGTGAAAAAGGAGGTGCAGCCAAGTGAGAATCCTGGAAACCAAACATACCACCATGCGTTTCGGCGGCGTCACGGCTGTGGAGGACCTGAACCTCTATGTGGATCAGGGCGAAATTGTGGCCATTATCGGCCCCAACGGCGCCGGAAAAACCACCACCTTTAACATGATGACCGGTGTGTATGCTCCCACGGAGGGGCAGATCATGCTGGCAAAAAAGGACGGAAACCTGGAGGATATTACCGGCGTTCGCCCCGATCTCATTGCCAAGCGGGGCGTGGCCCGCACCTTCCAGAACATCCGGCTGTTCAGCGAGCTGACAGCGCTTGAAAATGTCCTGACTGCCCAGCATCTCCATGTCAAAAGCAACTTTGCCACTGCCATGCTGGGGCTGCCCCAGTATAAAAAGGAGGAGCGCGCCTTCCGCAAGCGTGCTATGGAGCTGCTGGAGATCGTGGGCCTTGCCGATCAGGCCGACAGCATGGCCACCAGTCTTCCCTATGGCCAGCAGCGCCGCCTGGAGATTGCCCGGGCCCTGGCCACGGATCCCCGCCTGCTGCTGCTGGATGAGCCGGCGGCCGGCATGAATCCGCAGGAGACCCAGGAGCTGACAACCTTCGTCTCTCAAATCCATGAGCAGTTCGGCCTGACGATTCTGATGATCGAGCACCATATGCAGATCGTCATGGATATCTCGCACCGGATCTATGTGCTGGACTTCGGCAAAACCATTGCCCACGGCACACCGGATGAGATCAAAAATAACGAGCGCGTCATTGACGCATACTTGGGGGTGGCTGAAGATGCTGAAGGTTGAAGATCTGGTTGTACACTATGGGGGCATTCAGGCCGTCCGCGGCATCTCCTTTGAGGTGCCAGACAAGAGCATCGTTACGCTGATCGGCTCCAACGGCGCCGGAAAGAGCACCACGCTGCGCTCCATTACCGGCCTTGTCAAGCCGACATCCGGAAAAATCCTCTTTCAGGATGAGGATATTGTGGGCAAAAGCACGGAGAGCATTGTGGGCATGGGCATCACCATGACGCCGGAGGGGCGGCGGATTTTTCCCAACCTGACGGTGCTGGAAAACATCAAGGTGGGTGCCTATCTCCGCAAGGATGACCTGAAAAAGGACATCGAGTGGGTCTACTCCCTTTTCCCCCGGCTGGAGGAGCGCAGCTGGCAGATGGCCGGCACGCTCTCCGGCGGCGAACAGCAGATGCTGTGCGTGGCCCGGGCGCTGATGAGCCGTCCGAAACTGCTGATGATGGACGAGCCGTCTCTGGGGCTTGCCCCGCTGGTGGTGGCTGACATCTTCTCCATCATCCGCAAGATCAACGAGGCCGGCGTCACCATTCTTCTGGTGGAGCAGAACGCCAACCTGGCCCTGCAGACCGCCGACACCGGATATGTCATTGAGACCGGCGCCATCACGCTGACGGGACCGGGCAAGGAGCTTTTAAACAACGAAGCCGTCAAAAAAGCTTATCTCGGCACCTAATCGGCCCGCAGATGTGCAAACGGGGACGCATCCTGGATGCGTCCCCGTTTTCTGTCTGCCGCGCCTCATAAATAGTCCAAAAAAGGCGCGTGGCTCTGTTCTTATTTGCTGACGGAAGAGGCCCGCTGCAACTCCGCCTGACCGGCCCGCTCCGCCAGCCAGGCGATAACTGCCCGGCGGGTCACAATGCCGCAGAAACAGTTTCTGTCGTCCACAATGGGGACAAAGTTCTGCTGCATCACCGCCTCAACCACCTGCGCCGCGCTGGCTCCGATTCCCAGCGGCGGGCAGAAGTCCGGCCGGAGAAGGCTGGCGATCCGATATTTTTCATGGGCCTTCAGATCAGTTGTGTTCACCGCCAGAATATGGTGGAGAAAATCCCCCTCCGTAATGGTGCCGAGATACTCCTCCTTGTCGTTGAGAACGGGGATTGCCGTATATCCATGGTGCCGCAGCAGCTCCAGCCCCTGCCGCACCGTATTGTCCGTATGTAAAAAAACTGTGCACGCCTTCGGCGTCATCATCTTCGCAATATTCATTTCCCTGCTGCTTTCCCTTTCTTGCTGCCTGCTGACGCCCGGCAGGGCGGCAGCCGCAGCTGTATGCTGTTTTCCCTGCTTGCCAGATAGCGTAAAATGGGATACACTGGGGGTAAGGCCAGTCGGTAAACACTCTTCAGGAGGTACGCTATGAACCGCTATTTGATCGTTGTGGATATGCAAAAGGACTTTATTGATGGGGCGCTTGGAACGGCGGAGGCTGTAAAAATCCTTCCCATCGTGGCGGAAAGGGTTGCCTCTTTCCAAGGGACCGTGCTTTTCACCCGGGACTCCCACGGCGCAGATTATCTCCATACCCAGGAGGGGAAGAACCTGCCGGTGGTCCACTGCATCCGGGAGACAGACGGCTGGCAGCTGGCGCCCCAGCTGGGCTCCTACGCCGAAACCCACAGCTCCCCTATTTTCGACAAGCCCTCCTTCGGCAGCCTGGAGCTGGCATCATTTCTGCAGAAGGTCCACCAGGAAACCCCCATTGACGAGGTCCTCCTCATGGGCGTCTGTACAGATATCTGTGTCATCTCCAACGCCCTGCTTTTAAAAGCGGCGCTTCCGGAGGTACCCATTGCCGTTGCGGCGGACTGCTGCGCGGGCGTGACACCTCAGCGCCATCAGAATGCGCTGGAGGCCATGGCCGCCTGTCAGATCTCCATTTGCTGAAAGCCCGCCGCAGGACTGCGCCCGGGAAAGCCTCTCAGCGGTACTTCTCCCGCAGCGCCACATAAACCGCAGCGTTCTGTGCGATCCCCGCTTTCTCCTCCTCCGACAGTACCCGCCGCACCTTGGCAGGGCTGCCGAGCACCATGGAGCCGGCGGGAATCACTGTATTCTTTGTCACCAGCGCTCCGGCGCCCACCAGGCTGTCCCGTCCGATGACCGCCCCGTCCAGCACAATGGCGCCCATGCCCACCAGGACATTGTCCTCCACCGTGCAGCCGTGGAGAATCGCGCCATGGCCCACGCTCACGCCGTTTCCAAGCGAAAGAGGCATTCCTGCGCTGGTGTGCAGCACCGCATTGTCCTGGATATTGGTGTTTTCCCCGATACGGATGGGCGCGGCATCGCCCCGGATCACTGCATTGTACCACACGGAGCTGCCCCGCCCGAGCGTTACGTCGCCGTTCACCCGGGCGCCGGGCAGAATCACCACATCTTCCGTGGTGGACATCTCCTGTTTCACATCCATATCCCCGTCCTCCGACCTCTTCCAAGCATCACGCCGGCTCATTACGACATTGCGTACCGCATCAAAATCGTTGCAGTCTGGGCCCGGGTGGCAGTACCCTGGGGATTCAAAGTCGTCTCGGTAGCGCCGCCGATGAGTCCCGCCCCCACAGCCCAGCGCATGGCCTCACGGGCATAGGCGCTGACGGAATCGCTGTCGGTATAGCGATCGAGGCTCCCGGTGGGGATAGCCATTTCCGCATAGCGGAACAAAATCGCAGCCAGCTGCTCCCGGGTAATGCTGCCGTCAGGCTGGAAATACCCATCTCCCGTCCCGTTGATCAGCCCGCGCTCTGCAGCCCACATCACCGCATCGGCATACCATGCATCCTCCGCCACATCCAGGAAGGGGCTGTGCCCCACCACCGCCGGGGACCCGGCCATCCGGTAGAGGGCGGAGGCCACCATGGCCCGGCTCATCTCCCGGTCCGGGTAGAAATAGCCGCCGCTGCCCTGCATCAGGCTGCGGGTGGTAACAAAGTTGATCCCCGGGGCATACCAGCTGTCTGCGCTGACATCCTGGTAGCCGATCACGCGGATCCGCTCCTGGGCTGAACCATACTGCTCCGCAGAAATAACGCCGCTGAGCGCCTCGGCAATATATTCCATCACCACCGACTCCAGCGTCTCCCCCTCGTCATAGACCACCACCGCGCCGGCAAATGCACCGTAGGCCGTCCCACCGGCGGCAATGCTGCCGGTCGTGGCGATCGTATAGGTGGCGGCAGAGCGGAACTCCCTCTCCCCCACAGTGGAGACAGTAATGCGTCTGCCCGGCTGGGCAGGTGCAAAATACGCTGTGTCCGAATAGGACTCCCCCTCCAGATAGGAGACCAGACCATTAACCGTAAACGTCAGGCCGGACACCTGGGGGAAGGTTTCAGAGGCGGCGGGGCTCTCCCGCGTCGCCGCCTCCAGCGCCTCCAGCAGCTGCTCGCCGGTAACGCGGATGACACACAGCGTATCCTCCCCAGGCAGAAGGTCCCGGATCGTTCCTCTGGCCACATCCCCGGCAGAGATGGCGGCGGCGGAATCCAGGGATGCCGCCGCAATCAGCGCCGCGTCCGCCTTCTCGCCGGCCTTCTCCGCCTTCCAGCGCATGGCATCCGCCACCAAATCGCCAAGATTGGTCTCCGCCTGGTCACTTCCCGCGGTGAGGTTGGCCTCCGTCATGGCAAAATATGCTGCATAATAGGCCGCATCCTCTGCTGCGCCCTCCTCCGTGCTCTCCGCTCCCCATACAGGAGACGTCAGCATGGTGCACAGCGCCATCAGGGCCGCCAACAGCGACAGCCCCCGTTTTTTCTTCTCCATCGATCAGCCCTCCCTGCGCTGTCTGCCAGCCGCCCTCCGCGCAGTTGTATGAGGGCTGGCTGACATTTTGTTTTATTGGTTTTTATTATACCACAGTTCCGACGGCTTTGCCATATCCATTCTCTATTTTCTTTCCCGCCGCTTGTTTTCCTGAATGAGACCTTGTCAATGTTCTTCCTCCTGTGCTATACTGATGGCAACAGCAACCAATCCCCGCCGTGTCGCTCAGGCGGCGCGGCGTGTTGCAACTTCATTTTGTCAGGAGGTCCTCTATGAAAATTCTGCTCAAGGGCGGCACCGTTGTCTCCGGCCAGGGGACAGCCGCCGCCGACGTCCTTGTGGACGGCGAGACCATCGCCGCCGTGGGAGCTGATCTGGACGCTGCCGCCGACAAGGTGGTGGACTGCACCGGAAAGCTCCTCTTCCCCGGATTTATCGACGGCCACACCCACTTCGACCTGGAGGTGGCCAACACCATTACTGCCGACGATTTCGCCACCGGCAGCCGGGCCGCCCTCCGGGGCGGCACCACCATGGTGGTGGACTTCTCCGCCCCTGATAAAGGGGACACCCTTCACGACGGGCTGCGCCGCTGGCACGAGAAGGCGGACGGGAAGTGCGTCTGCGACTACTCCTTCCATATGACGGTAGACGACTGGAACGAGGGCATTTCCCGGGAAATCGGGGAGATGGTGGAGGAGGGGATCCCCACCTTCAAGATGTACACCATCTACCCGGCCATGATGCTGCCGGAAAAGGAGATGTTCTTCGCCCTGCAGCGGATGAAGGAGGTGGGGGGCCTCACCGGCATCCACTGTGAAAACTGCGGCGTTATCAGCGCTCTCATCGAGGAGGCCAAGGCTGCCGGAAAAATGAGTCCTGCGTCCCATCCCCGCACCCGTCCCAACCAGCTGGAGGCAGAGGCGGTGAGCCATGTGCTGCGGATGGCCGAGGTAGTGGACACACCGGTGATCATCGTCCACCTCTCCACCAAGGAGGCCCTGGACGAGGTCCGCGCCGCCCGGGCCCGGGGGCAGACAGTGTATGTGGAGACCTGCCCCCACTACCTGCTGCTGGACGACAGTGTCTATGACGCGCCGGAGTTTATTGAGGCTGCAAAATATATCTGCTCGCCTCCTCTGCGCACCGTGGCCGACCAGGAGGCGCTGTGGCTGGCTCTGGCCAGCGGGGAGATCCAGACCGTCGCCACAGACCACTGCTCCTTCACCCTGGAGCAAAAGCGGATGGGGCAGTCGGATTTCACCAAGATTCCCGGAGGCATGCCCGGCGTGGAGAGCCGGGGCGTCCTCCTCTACACCGCCGGCGTGGCCGCGGGGCGGATCACGCTGGAGGACATGTGCCGCGTGCTCAGCGAGAATCCCGCCAAGCTGTACGGCTGCTGGCCCCGCAAGGGCGTGATCGCCCCGGGCAGCGATGCAGATATCGTGGTCTACGATCCGGACAAGGACAGTGTGATCACCGCAGCCGACCAGCTGCAGAATGTGGACTACAACCCCTACGAGGGGTATCAGACCAAGGGCAGCATCGCCCAGGTCTACCTCCGCGGTCAGCTGGCGGTGGAAAACGGCGCGGTGCAGGAGGGCTGCAGCGGGGCCTTTATCCGCCGCGGTCCCTGTACACTCTAAGAAGTTCCCCCTTTATAAAAAATCCAGGCGAAACGGTTTCGCCTGGATTTTTTTGCTTTCAATGGCTGCTTGCATCAGCCGTCGGCTGAACAGGCTCATCCTTTAAGAGCTTTAAACGCCGGCAGAGACCACCGTCTCCTCCTCCACATCAAACACGGCGTACCAGACCTGCTCTGCATCTCCGGATACTCTGCAGTTCAGCTGGACCTGTGTCTCAGAGAGCCACTGGGCGGAGACGATCTCCAATCCCTCCGTCTGTTCCGGAAACTCCGTCAGCGTGCGGCTCATGCCATAGGTTTTGGAGGTGACAGTATAGTCCAGGGGCTCCGCCGTCAGATTCACCCAATAGGTGCCGTCCTCTGACCAGTAGCGGGCCATGGTGGCGTCTGTCTCCAGCCGCTTGGCCGTCATCTCCTCCACCACCGCCGTCAGGTCTGACCACCGGGTGAAACTGCCCTCCTCCAGCAGCGTAAGCGTCTCTGCCTCCAGCGTCCGCTCCCCGGATGCATACTCTGGAGAGGCGTAGTCGCTGAGGGAGATCGTGCTGCCGTCGGTGATCAGGTAGCTGTAGCGCCGCTGGGTGATCCCCTCGGTGCTGCTGCGGTCCCGGCTGGCATCCCGCCGGTAGAGGAAATGGTTGTTCTCATAAACCACATCGTGGACAATGGGGTCCCCATCCAGGGTAAACGTCACAAACCGCAGCATCGCCCCTTCGCCCTCCGCCACCTGTTCCAGGAAGGACAGTACCCGCTCCTCCGATCCGCCCGCCAGAGTGCCGGTATTTTCGATCACCAGATCGCAGTCCATCTTCTCCAGATCCAGCGTCTCCGGCAGCTGCTCCAGCGGCGTATAGCCATAGGCGTCATCGCCGTTTCTCTGCTGGCCGATGGTAAACTCCACCTGACAGAGAAGGTCTCCCACAGGCTTGATCAGCCGGTAGGTCCCCTCCGTCACCGTGAAATCATAGGACCAGAAACTGAAACTGCCGCTGCCGGTCTCCCCCGGCGCCACAGTCGTCACATTTTGAGAGGCCGAGCCCTCCTGATACTCCTCTGAACGGGGCAGCGTGCTCCACTGGCCATCGCTCAGATACTCAATCATATAGTCCGGGGTAAACTGGATGGGCTCCTCCGTATTGTTCGTGATATAGTAGGTATAGCTCTCCACGCTGATGTCGTAGCTGGAGCGCTCGGTGGTCAGCGTGACCGCCCCGGATGCGTCAAAGTCGCTCTCCGCATAAGGGGACTGCACCAGATTGCCCTGGCAGGCCGCCAGCCCGCAGGCGATCCCAACCACCAGCAAAAGCAGCAATACTCTTTTCATCCTCTTCATCACCTCGTTTGGATAGACGCTCCGCCAGGGGAAAAGTTCCTGCACCGGAGAAAGGTTCATCCTTTGTTTACATTTTGTCCGATGCGCCCGGCAGATTCCCGTCGCTTTCCGGCGAGGCGCGGAAATTCTCTCCAGCCGGCGGGCGCCGTCAGCTGGTCTTCAGCTCCTGCAGGGCTTTCTCCACCGCGGCAGAAAACCCCTCCGGCTGCTCCAGAAACGGCAGGTGGCCCGCGCCGCCGATGGTGATCAGCCGCTTTTCCGGCGCTGTGATCCGGTGGCAGTACGCCTCCGCCAGCGGGACAGGCGTGGTCCAGTCCCGCTCTCCCATCACGATGATCACCGGCACCTCGTAATGCTCCGGGAGAGAGGGCGCCTGCGGCGAAAGCAGCTCCTCATAGAGACTGCGGTTGGCGTCGATCAGCTTTTGAAACTGAAACATCCACCGCCATTCCGCCCAGGTAACATCAGGGGAGAGCAGGCGCAGCCAAACGAGGGAGGTCCCGTACTGCGGCGGCAGATACCGCTCCCGGACCTGCCGCAGCGTCAGCAGCACCCTGGCCTCATCTGGTCCCATGGTCCGCAGCGCCATCACCTGCTCCAGCAGCGTCTCCATGTGCGCCGCGTCCCCTTTCCGCCCCGCCCCGGCAGCCAGCCGGACCGCCTCCCGTGTTGCGGCCTCCTCGGATTGCCTCAAATCCAGCATCTGGCTGACGGAAAGAAAGGCGATGATCTTCTCCGGGTGTCTGGCAGCATAGTGGCTGCCCAGAAATGTCCCCCAGGAGTGACCCATCAAGATCACCTGTTTCTGGTCGAATTGGGAGCAGAGCCGGTCCACCAGCTCATCCAGGTCCGCCAGCAGGATCTCCAGCGCGGGCCGCGCAGCGTTCCGGTTTCTGTACCAGGTATTCCCACAGCCCCGCTGGTCCCAGTGCACCACTGTATACGCCTGCTCCAGCATGCCCTGCCAGGCATAGGACACGCCGCCCAGCGGATTGCCCGGCCCCCCCATGGAGCACCAGAAGAAGGGGATTCCTCCTGTCCCGCCCCCGGATTTGGATATACTGCTGTATCCCGCCCAGCGTCATAAATGCCGCCGTCTGGATCCCCGCCTCCCCCCAGTCCTGCCGTTTTTTCCGGACGATCCGCCGGGCCACGAGCAGCGCCGCGCCCATTACACACACTGCGGCCAGCAGGCATAAAGCAATCACGATCATCCTGTCTCCTCCTCCAGCGCCGCCAGCACGCTCTCCACAAATTTCTGCTGCTGCTGGACCAGGGCGAACATATGGTCAATGGTCAGCGCCGCAATCCGGGAAACCACCTGCCCCGTGTTGCCCTCCCGCTTTTGAAGGAGCGCGTCATATTCCGCCGCCAGCCGTTTCCGCCGCTCCCGCAGGGCCTGCACAGCCTCGGGACGGGGCAGCCTGTCCAGCAGAGACAGGCCGCTGAACAGCTCCGTGGGATAGGGGGAAGCAGGCGTGCGCAGCACATCGCGCACCAGGGTCTGCAGGCTGCGCCTCCCCTGGGGCGTGATGGCATAGACCGCTCTCTGCCGGCGGCCTGTCTGCCCCACCTCCGCCAGGGCAATATCGCCCTCCTCCTCCAGCTTTTTCAGGGCATAGTAGATGGAGCCCGGCAGAACGCCGCCCCATCTCCGGGCATCCGCCCGGCCGATCTTCTGCTGCAGATCGTAGCCGGACATGGGCTGCGTATCCAGCAGCCCCAGAATCAGCAGCTTTGTCATAGCATGCCTCCTGTCTCCCAAATACTCAATCTTGATTATATAAGATTGAGTATATTTGTCAAGAGACGTCTCATTGCCTGTTGCCTAAAGCCCTATGTGCCGCAGCCGCGGTATAAACACCGGAAAACAAAGAGGCGCGTGAAGGTTTTGCCTGGGGCTTTCATGGCCGCGCCACCAAAAGCGGGTCAGCCGTCTGCCATGGGCTTGCATAATAAAAAAGGACGCCGCATCAGCAGATGCGGCGTCCTTTTTTTGCTTACAGTTTCTCGCGGACCTTGGCAGCCTTGCCCACGCGGTTGCGCAGGTAGTACAGCTTGGCACGGCGAACAAAACCGTGGCGCACAGTCTCGATCTTGTCGATCGAGGGGGAGTGCAGGGGGAAGACCTTCTCCACGCCCACACCGTAGGAGACGCGGCGGACCGTGATGGTCTCGCCGATCCCGCCGTGTTTCTTGGCGATGACGGTACCCTCAAACACCTGAATGCGCTCACGGGAACCTTCTCTTACCTTCACATGCACCCGGACGGTGTCGCCCACGTTGACAGCGGGCATTTCCTTCAGCTGGGACTTAGTCAGCTCTTTGATGAGATCCATGGATTTTTCCTCCTAATTTACAGGCGTTCATGCGCGTCTTGTGAGGATTTCCACACATCTCCGGAAATCTACGGCAGAGGACCGCCCTTTATCGCCATGATAGGATACCACAGCAGGGAGAAAAATGCAAGCCTTTTTTTCTAAATCCCGGCAAAATCCAGCGGTTCAGGCGGTTTTTGTGAGATCCAGCCCCCGGTCCCCCACCTGAACGCTGCCGTCCTCCAGGGAGATATAGGGGGAAAAGGCCGCCGTCTCCCCCTGATAGGTCAGCTCCACCGTTACGTCGCAGAAGATATCGCTGATGTTGCACTGCATCACAAAGGGAACGCAGCTTTCCGCCTCATAGGCCAGGGACGGTTCCGCGCCGTTGATGTCGTTGATATAAAGCCTGACCGCCATGTCCGGATAACGGGGAATGATGAGGTAAAATTCGCCCGGGGAGAAGTAGTGCACCGGGACGCTGGCGCCCTCCAGATATGCCTCCTGATAGGCGGCCAGATCCCCCATCTCCCCGTAGCCCAGGTAGGCCGCGGCGTACCACTGCCCCTCCTGAAAGGAGATGTTGCGGTAGGGGACATCGGGCTCCTCCTCCGGCTGGGCGGGGGTGCAGCCTGCGAGGACCAGGCACAGGACAGCGGCCAGGGCCAGCCCTCTCCATTTTTTACCCATAGGCACCTCCCAAACTGCCCCTCAGCGAAACAATTTTCCCGTCCCGTCCAGCATGGCGGTCCGCCGCACCTGAACCGCGTCCGGCCGCAGCGGCGGCAGATGCCGCTCCACGGCGGCGGCCAGCAGCGCGGGGTTCACGCCCGGATTTTGTGCCTGGACCGTGACGGAGAGCAGCAGATCGCGGTCGTCCTCCTGGGCAAAGACCGCGCGGATCATGGGGCGGATATCCGTATCCACCATCCGCTTTTTCTTATTGCGCTTTTCCACCACCACATGCTCCCCCAAGAGCAGGGCGCAGATCTTCTCTCCCGCTCCCTGGGGAATGCCGCCGTCGTAGGTCAGACGCACCTCCGCCTGGAGGGCGTCCAGCTCCCGCACCGGTTTCACCGGTGCCTGGCAGGCAAGCGCACGGATCCCCTCCGGCAGGCAGGGCGTCAGCCGCCGGACGATCTCGTCGCCGGGGATATCCTCCTGGGTGGCAAAATCCAGCAGCTCACAGCCGCTGGCCTGCCCCACAGACAGCGGCAGGACAAAGGACAGGATCGGGTGGGGGTGGAACCCCTGGGAGTGCTTGATGACCATACCGGCGCGGATAAAGGCACGTTGGAAGGTCCGCAGCAGGTCCAGGTGGGAGATCCACACGGCCCGCCCCTCCTTGGCAAACACCAGGCGGTACTCAGACATGACACTCACCTCCCACCATTTTGTTGGCTCCGCAGCCGCTGCACTGGGTGCGGCAGTCGGGGGTGGTGAGGGACTGATACGCCCGCTCCCGCTCCCGCCAGAGGTAGCCGTCGCCAACGCCGCAGGAGATCATGGACCAGGGGAAGATTTCATCTTTTTCGCGGGTGCGGTTGGCGTAGAAGGCCGGATCGAGGCCGCACCCCTGAAAAGCCTCCAGCCAGCGCCCCAGATCAAAGTAGTCCTGCCAGGCGTCCAGATGGGCCCCCTTGCGGAAGGCCGCCTCCAGCACCCGGCCCAGCCGCCGGTCCCCTCTGGCCAAAACAGCCTCCAGAAAGCTGGTGTCCCCGTCGTGCCAGTTGTAGGTGACGGCCCGGGCGGTCATGTGCTCCCGCAGGAGTTTCACCCGGCGCTCATACTCCGCCCGGGAGATCTGGGGCTCCCACTGGAAGGCGGTGAAGGGCTTGGGCACAAACCAGGAGGTGGACACGGTGATTCGCACCCCCCGGGCCTTGTTGCTGGCGTGCTCCCGCCAGCAGTGGACCACATGGTCCGCCATCTCGGCGATGCCGATGATGTCCTCGTCAGTCTCTGTGGGGAGGCCCAGCATAAAGTATAGCTTGACGCTGCTCCACCCCTTGGAGAAGGCCCGGCGGAGGCTCTCCATCAGGTCCTCCTCCGTGAGATTTTTATTGATGGCGTCCCGCAGGCGCTGGCTCCCGGCCTCCGGGGCAAAGGTGAGCCCCGCCTTGCGCCCCCGGGCCATGCGCTCGGTGAGATCCATGGAGAAGTTGTCTGCCCGGAGGCTGGGGAGGCTCAGCCCCACATGGTGCTTGTCGCAGTAGTCCGCCAGATCGTCGCACAGCGCCACCAGCTCCGGGTAGTCGCTGGTGGAGAGGCTGGACAGGGTCATCTCCTGGTAGCCTGTGTCCTCACAGGCCCGGATGCCGCAGTCCACCAGCTTGTCCTTGCTGCGGCAGCGGACCGGGCGGTAGACATACCCCGCCTGGCAGAACCGGCAGCCCCGGATGCAGCCCCGGAACAGCTCCAGCGTCACCCGGTCATGGACGATCTCTGTGGTGGGGACGATGGACTTCACCGGGAAGTAGGCGCCGTCCATGTCCCGGATCAGGCGTTTGCACACCTTTTCCGGGGCCCCATCCAGGGCGGTAATGGCGGCCACAGTGCCGTCCTCATGGTAGGTCACGTCGTAAAGAGAGGGGACATAGACCCCCTGGATCCCGCTGGCCGTGCGGAGAAAGCGGGGCTTGTCCCACCCCTCCGCCCGGGCGGTGTGGTAGAGGGCGATGAGCTCCGGCAGCTCCTCCTCCCCCTCGCCGATAAGGGCCAGATCGATAAAGTCCGCCAGGGGCTCCGGGTTATACATGGCGGTCCCCCCTGCGATCACCAAAGGCCGCAGGGCTGTTCCCCGGTCCTCAGAGCGCAGGGGGATGCCGCTCAGGTCCAGCATGTTCAGCACGGCCGGATAGGCCATCTCATAGCCGATGGAGAAGGCCACCATGTCAAAATCCCCCACCGGATCCCCGCTCTCCAGGCCGTAGAGGGGGATGTGATGCTCCCGCATCTGCTCCTCCATGTCCCCCCAGGGGGCGAACACCCGCTCGCACCAGACCCCCTCCATGTTGTTCATAACGCCGTAGAGGATCCGCATGCCGAGGTTCGACATGCCGATCTCATAGGTGTCCGGAAAGCAGAATGCCACCCGGGTGTCCACCTGGGATTTGTCCTTCACCACCGCGTTGTACTCGCCGCCCACATACCTGGCCGGCTTTTGGACGCGGGGCAGGATGCGCTCCAATTTCTTATCCAAAAGATGATTCTCCTTTGTATCGTTGTCAGGACGCGACGCCGCGCCCGCTTGATCCGTTTGTCCCTAGTATTCTATCGTTTTCTCTCCCGTTTGGCAACCCTGAATTGCCCGAAGATCATGCCTGCAGCGCCCACAAGGCAGAACAGCCCGCTGCCGGTAAAATAGAGCAGCGCCGCAGACACCCCCAGCAGCACCGCCAGGACGACGGCATTTACCAGCGCGGCCAGGCGCTGGGCGGTAAAGGGCTCGGTCCGCCAGGCGATCAGCAGATACAGCGCCCGCCCCCCGTCCAGGCCCTGGACAGGCAGCAGGTTGTAGACGCCCAGCAAAAAATTGGCCCCGGCGAAGAGGTAGTCGCCGGAGACACGGGCAAAAATCACCGCCAGCAGCAGATTGACACCCGCCCCCGCCAGCACTGCCAAAAGCTCCCTGGGGTAGCTCAGCCGCTCCTGGTTCGGGGCGCAGATCACCGCCCCCATGGACGTCACCACCACCGCCTCCACCGGCACATGAAAGCACCACAGCACTACAAGGTGCCCCAGCTCGTGGCAGACGGCCGCCACCAGCACATGGGGCACCACCGGCGCCGCCCCCCACAGCAGGGCCAGCACCAGCAGCAGCGCCGCGCCGGAGGAGATCCGGAATTTAGTGGACCTCCACATAGTAGATGGGGTTGAGGTAGGTGTCCCCCTTCAGCACCTCAAAATGAAGATGGGAGCCGGTGGCAAGGCCCGTGGCTCCCATCTGGGCGATGGTGTCCCCCATCTTGACCGTCTGCCCTGTGGATACCTCCACCGCGCTGCAGTGGGCATAGATGGTGGTGACGTCGTTTGCGTGGCTCAGCATCACATAGAGGCCCAGGGCGTCGCTCTCCCCGATGGCCTTCACTGTCCCGTCGGCAAAGGCGTGGATGGCGGTGCCGGTGGCGTTGGCAATGTCAAGCCCGTAGTGGAACCGCTCCTCGTGGTAGATGGGGTGGTCCCGATAGCCGAAGGTATCGGTCATGGTCCCCTGGGCGGGGGTAGCGTAGGAAAAGCCCATCACCGCCTGCTCAAAGGAGACATTGGCTGGAGCAGCGGCGCTGAAAAACACCAGGGACTGGCTGTCCGCCGGCTGCCGCTCCTCCTCTTCGGCCTGTGTTTCCTCCCTGTCGAGATAGGGCGCCAGCCGCTCCCGCAGGCGGTTGGCAGAGGGCGACATCTGTTCCGCCGCCGCAATGGTGGCGGAGGCCTGGGCCGCATGGTAGCGACCGGGGGCAAACACCGCCGTGTAGGCCTCCTGGAGGCTCTCCCCCACCCCCTCGTCGCCGGCGATGGCCCGCCCCACGGCGGAGAACGCCGCCTTGAAATCCGCGTCCTGCCCCAGGGCGTTTCGCACCGTGGAGGCAACGGACGCAAGGCTCTCCGGCGCCAGCAGTTTCCACATCACCAGCAGCACGAAGATCCCGCCCGCTGCCACCAGCTGCACCATCCGGCGGCGCTGGCTGTCACTGAGGGCGCCGCTGCCCCTGCGCCCTGCAGGCGGACGCCGCGCCGCAGGGCGCGGCCTGTGAACGCTCACCCGTTTTCCCTTATATCTGGCGCTGCGGCGCACAGTCTCCGCCATGGGACCCCCTCCTTCTCCCGTTTGGTCCCATCCTATGCAGGGCAGGTTCCCTTTAGAAGGAAAATTCCCGGCCTGCTTTCGGCAGGCCGGGAATTTCGGTCTCTCGCTCCGCTATGCTGTTCTGCTATATAGATAAGTACCCTCTGCTATGTGCCGCCTGTGGCGGCGCGGCCGTTCAGCCCAGGTGCGTGGCCGGTTTTGCCTGTATGCACAAGACTTCACCCGCCGCCTCTCGACCGTTTTCAGGGTATGCCAAAAGCGCATCAGATTTTATTCCTGCCGGTCCGGGGCGGAGAGGGAGCGGGCCAGACGCAGAAGGCTCATGGGCGGCACCGCCCGGGGCAGGCGCATCCGGAAGAGCATCCCCGGACGGCGGGGCTCCAGCAGCGGAAGGCCGTCCGCATCCTCCATCTCCGGAACTGTGAAGGCAAAGGGGCGCAGATCCGGCCCCACCATCTCCGCCGTCTCCCCGGCGGAAAACTTGTTGTTCAGCCGCAGCGTGGCCATGCCGTCCGCCTCGCAGTGCAGCACCATGGCCCCGATCTGCCAGTCCCGGATGTAGCGGGAATTTTCATAATACTGGCCCGGCTGGCCGTAGTAAAATCCGGTGGCGTAGCGGCGGTGGCTCACATGCTCCACCTCGTCCCGCCACACCTGGTCCACAGGGCGGCCGGCGAATACATCGTCAATGACATGGCGATAGGCCCCGGTAACAATGGCGGCGTAGTAGCCGGATTTGGCCCTGCCCTCGATCTTCAGGCTGTCCAGGCCCACATCCATCAGGTCGTCCACATGGTCGATCATGCACATGTCCCGGGAGTTCATAATATAGGTACCCTTCTCGTCCTCAAAGACGGGAAAGTACTCCCCGGGCCTTTTCTCCTCCATGAGGTAGTACTGATAACGGCAGGGCTGGGCACACGCTCCCCGGTTGGCGTCCCGCCCGGTCATATAGTTGCTGAGGAGGCACCGGCCGGAGTAGCTGACGCACATGGCCCCATGGACAAAGGCCTCCAGCTCCAGAGCGGCCGGCGTCCTCTCCCGGATGGTGCGGATCTCCGCAAGGCTCAGCTCACGGGCCAAAATCACCCGGCTGGCCCCCAGGTCATACCAGGCCCGGGCGCTCTCAAAATTGGAGACGCTGGCCTGGGTGGAGATGTGGCGCTGGCAGCGGGGGGCGTACCGTCCCGCCAGGGTGAAGGCCCCCAGGTCCGCCACGATCAGCGCGTCCACGCCGGCGTCCTGGAGCCGCTCCAGATGGGCGGGCAGCCGCTCCGCCTCGTCGTTTCGCGGCATGGTGTTCACTGTGCAGTGGACCCGGACCCCGTGGCCGTGGGCAAACTGCACCGCCAAGGGCAGCTCCTCATCGGTAAAATTCCCAGCAAAGGAGCGCATGCCAAAGCTGGTCCCCGCCAGATACACCGCGTCCGCCCCGTAGAGCACCGCCATGCGCAGCTTTTCCATATTTCCCGCCGGGGCCAAAAGCTCCGGCTTTTTCGCAAACCGTCCCATCATCCAAGGCTGGCGATCACCTGCTGGTGCTCGGCATAGGTCTCGCTGAAGATGTGCTTTCCATCGCTGCCCAGGACATAGTAATAGTAGTTGGTATCCGCCGGCAGGAGGGCCGCGGAGATCGAGTCGATGCCCGGGTTGGCAATGGGCGTGGGCGGCAGGCCCTGGTGGGTATAGAGGTTATAGGGGCTGTCCAGCGTCAGATCCTCCTGGGTGATCTCGCTGCGCCCGGTGGCATAGATAAGAGACGCGTCGATCTGCAGAAGGCCCCCCGTCTCATAGGAGGGGTTGTTCATCCGGTTGTAGATCACCGAGGAGATGAGGTTCCGGTCCGTGCCGTCGGTCTCCTTTTCAATGAGGGATGCGATGGTGATGATCTCATCCAGGGAATAGCCGGAATTTTCCACCAGCTCCATCATCTCCGTGTCCATCTGCCGGTTGAACTCCGAGAGCAGCCGGTTCAAGGCGCTGACGGCGTCCTCTCCGATATAGAACTCATAGGTGTTGGGGAAGAGGTAGCCCTCCAGGCGGCTGATGTCGCCCAGATTCTCATTGTCCACAAAGTCGTACTCGTCATAGACATGGTTTTTGGCCGCATCCTCCAGATCCTCCAGATCGCTGACCCCCTTTTCCGCCAGGAGCTCGATGGTCTGCTGAACAGTGTAGCCCTCCGGTATGGTGACCCACACTGTGTTGGTCTGCAGGTTTCCGCCGCTGGAGCTGACCATGCCGGTGATCAACGCGCGGTAATCCATATTGGTGTCGAGGGTATAGGTCCCCGCGCCGATCTTCTCATCTGCATTCGCAATGGCGCAGAACAGGCGGAAGAACCATTTGTACTCAATGAGCCCCGCGTCCTTGAGCTTGTTGGCTACAGTGCCGATGGTATCCTCTGTCGTGACCTCGATCTGGGCCTCCACATAGGGCTTGTTCAGCGCGCACAGGTCGTTTGCCAGCAGCCAGCCCACGCCGGCCACAACCGCCGAGGCCGCCACCACAAAGACGATATACAGCAGAATATTGACTGCCCGGCTCCGCTGGCGCCGTTTCTTTCCCCCCGGCCGGGACTGCGAGGCAGCGGCGCGGCGCTGCTCCGACTGCTGGCGGACCTGCTCCCGGTCCCATCCGGTGGTATTATAGCGATCATCCTGCATGAGGTATCACCGTTCCTTTCCTGGGAATGCCTGTCCAGAGCCTCCTGGGCGAAACTCTGGGGTTTTATGGAATGTCTCCCCCTCCATCGGGGAAAAAACAGGGCCGGTCAGGTTCCAAAGCCGTCCCGCCCCACATAAACTGCAATAGAGCGGAAAAGTGAGGTGACAACGAGATGTGGAACAATGACAACAGCTGCCTGTGGATCATCCTGATCCTCCTGCTTGTATGCTGCTGCTGTGGAAACGGCTTTGGCATGGGCCGAAACGGCTGCGACTGCCAAAATGACAGCTGCTGCTGAGCAGGGGACTGCGTTCAGGACAGAGGGGGGCGCCGCCGCGGCGTCCCTTTTCTGTTACAGCAGAGGCGACACTTGCCGCCAGACCATCTCATGGATCTCCTCCACCGGGCGGATCCGGCCGCAGTCGGCACAGTCGATCCTGGTCCATCCGGCATCGTCCGCCACCGCCCGGGCATTTTCACAGCAGGCCCGGAGATAGGCCTCGTCCGCCTCGTGGATATCTGCGCTGCGTCCGGTGCTCTGCTCTCTTTGACGGCGGAGAGCGGCGGAAAGTTCCGCCGGCAGGTCCAGATACAGCACCAGATCCGGCTTCGGGAGGCCCATGAGCCCGTACTCAAAGGAGAACAGCCAGTCCAAAAATGCCTCCCGCTCCGCCGCCGGCAGCTTTGCCCCCTGGTGGACAGCGTTGGAGGTGGTGTACCGGTCGGTGACCAGAAGGCCGCCCGCCTCGTAGTATGCCCCCCAGTCCTGCTTATAAGACGCATAGCGGTCCACTGCGTAGAAGGTGGAGGCGGCATACGGGTTCACATCCCCCGGATTTTTGCCGAAATCCCCCCGCAGATACATCCGCACCAGCATGGAGGAGTCCTCCTTATAGCGGGGGAACGTCAGCTGCCGGACGGGGTATCCCGCCTGCTCCAGCCGCTGAACCAGGCGATGGGTCTGCGTGGCCTTTCCCGCCCCGTCCACGCCCTCAAATACAATCAGCTTTCCGCTCATTTTCCTCGTTTCTCCCCTGCCACATGGGCCATAAAGAGGGGCAGTTTCATCATCCGCCCGATCCGGCGGGGGTCCTTCAAAAGCCGGTGCAGCCACTCAAGGCCCAGTTTCTGAAAAGCCACGGGCGCCCGCTTGACATTGCCGGAGAATACGTCCAGGCAGCCGCCCAGGCCCACCAGCAGGTGGGCGCCGGTCTCCGCGCCGTGGGCCGCGATCCATTTCTCCTGTTTCGGCGCGCCCAGGCACACAAAGACCACCTCCGCGCCGCTCCCCCGGATCGCCTCTGTCACAGGGGCATCGTCGGTAAAATACCCGTCGTGCGTCCCGACAATCTGGAGGCCGGGATAGGCCGCGCAGAGCCGCCGCGCCGCCTCTTCGGCCACGCCCGGCTTTGCCCCCAGGAGGAAGAGCTTTCCCCCGTTCCCTGCCAGGGCCGCCATCAGCGCCTGGGCAAATTCAATTCCCGGCAGCCGCTGGCGCAGAGGCGTCCCCAGCAGCTTTGCCCCGTAGAGGATGCCGATGCCGTCTGCCAGCACCAGGTCCGCCCCGTTGACCAGATCCCGCAGTGCCGGATCCTCCCGGCACAGCTCCACGATCTCGGGGTTGGGCGTCACCACCATATGGGCGCCCTCCGTTTTGGACAGGCGCAGCCCCTCGGCCACCGCCTGCTCCATGGTGATATTGTCAAAGCCCACGCCCAGCACATCGATCCGCATGGAACCGCTCCTTTTGTCTGTTTTCACTAATTTGGTTATTATAGCATGAAACACGGCGTTTGTCCATGTCCTTCGCCGCCCATCCCTGTAAACCTTTTGAAAACAAAGCCCGGCCTGCTCCTGTCCGGCACGGCGGCTTCCGCCGTGCCTACTCCTCCGGCCTGTCCCGACGCAGCCCCAGGCGGCGCATCCCCCGGTCCCGGACGGTGCGGGCGTAGGCAATGCTGCGGCAGATGTAGCACATAAAGCTCAAAAAATCGTCGCTCCACTCAAAATGGCGGGTGGTGTGCCCCTGGCGGTACTGGTCGATCACCACCTGGTAGCGGTCATAGGCCCGCCGCACGCTGTCCTCCCAGGAGATGTAGATCTCCTGGAGGGCGTGCTCTCCCACGGCGTGCATCTGCTCCAGGGAGAGGCGTTTCAGCGCCGCCCAGAGGCTTTGGGCATTCTCCTCGATCAAAATGCCGTTTTGTCCGTCCGTAATATCCTCGGCGGCACAGGAGCCCCGGATCAGGATGCTGCCCAGGCCGCAGGCCGCCGCCTCCCGGACCACAATGCCGTTGGTATCATAGGAGCTGGGGAAGAGGAAGAGATCCGCCATGGAGAAGTAGGTCCGCAAAAGCTCCCGGTCCCGGACAGCGCCGGGGAAGAGGCACCGATCCCCGATCCCCAGCTGCTCCGCCGTCTCCTGCATCTCCTCCCGCTCCGCGCCGTCGCCCACGAACACCATGCGGCAGTCGTACTGCTCCCGCCTGGCCATGGCCAGCGCGTCCAGAATGATGCGGACGCCCTTGTACCACATCATCCGCCCCACAAAGAGGAATACCGGCGTTCCCGCCGGGATCCCCAGCTGCGCCCGGAGCGCGCCGCTTTTATCCCTGGGAACCGGCCCGCGGGGAAAATCCACCCCGTTTGCCATTACCCGCCACTCGCCCTGATAGCCCAGGCTCCGCAGGTTTTCCCCCGCGCCGCGGCTGACCACCCAGACCTCGTCGCTGCTCTCAATGCTGCTGACCAGCATCCGGATCGCGGCGGCGCGGATCAGCTTGTTTTCCACTGCGTGGCTGATATCCACGTCGAATTTCGTATGATAGGTAAACACCAGCGGCACGTCCACCCGCTCCCGCAGAAGGCGGCCCAGGGTGTTGCTCATCACCGGGCAGTGGGAGTGGATGATGTCGGGCCGGAAGTCGGAGAGCGACGCCAGCGTCCTGGCACTGAAGGGATAGCCCGCCCGGTAGCCGATCAGCCTGGTAGTGTCCACGCTGCGGTAGCGCACCACAGGGAAAGCATAGCGGTCCTCCACGTCCGGGTACTGGGGAGTGGCCACGATGGCCTCCCCCAGCTCATCCTGGATCACCTGGGCATAATTTTTCGTCGCATTGGCAACACCGTCGATCACCGGCGGAAATGAGTCGTTCATCAGGCATACGCGCAGTCTTTTTTGGTCCATATCAATCCTCTATTCCACCGCCGCTGGCGGCATAAAATCAGGCTGTCTCCCCCGCCTCAGGAAACTGATAGGGGGAGAATGGCGGAGCCGCTGCTGGCTCCGCCATTAGTGTAGCATAGTTCTTTCAATTTTTTATCTCTTTTTTCCGCAAAAAGGAAAACTTTGTCTCACTGCACAAAACCGCCACAAAAATCAGGGCAAACCCCAGCAGGAGCTTTGGGGAGACCGGATCGCCGTAGAAAATCACGCTGAACAGCACGCCGAACACCGACTCCAGGGACAAGATCACCGCCGCGGAGGCCGGATCGCTGTTCACCTGTCCCACATTCTGGAACAAAAGCGCCACCGTAGTGGCCATGATGCCGAGATAGGCCAGGGAGAAGAGCACGTCGCCGTTAAAATCCGTGGGGAAGGTCTCGGTCAAGGCGCCGCCGATCCACGCGTAGAGGGCAAAAAAGGCAAATTGGAAGGTAGTGAGGAGATAAATATCCTTTCCCGGCGACACCTTGGCCACTGCCACAATGTGGGCGGCAAAGAACACCGCCCCGCAGAGGGTCAGCGCGTCGCCCGCGTTGACGGTGAGGTCCCCCTCCAGCGACACAAGGCCGATGCCGGCCACACACAGCACCGCCGCCAGGATATTATACCGGTCCGGCCGGACGCGCACCACCAGCCAGTATAAAAAAGGAACCATCACACAGTAAACCGCCGTCAAAAACGCATTTTTCGACGGCGTTGTCAGGTTCAGGCCATATGTCTGCAGGTTGTAGGCCATATAGAGGCAGGCGCCGACGACCGCTCCCCGCCACAAATAGTCCCAGGTCATCTTTTTCCATCGGCTCCAGCAGATCACAGACATCAGCACCGTGCCGATGGTAAAGCGAAACGCCAGCAGATACTGCACCGGCAGGCTGTCCAGGCTGTCCTTCATCATAAAAAAGGAGCTGCCCCAGATCAGTGCCGCTGAGAACAGCATAGGCTTTGCCAGCCGCTGCATGATTGGTTTTTTGTTCATTTGCTCACCTCGTCATTGAAACACCACTGGTTTTATGGTAAAATACTACCAAAGCGCAGGGGCGTTTGCAATAGAAAAATATTCATGCTATCCATTCTTGCCCCCCGGCCCGCCGGGACGCCCTGTGGTGCCGGCATGATTTTCAGGCCGGATGCCATATCCTAAATCACGGGAGCGAACGCATCCGATGCTATTTGGACAGGAGGTACCCCTATGTCGAAGAAAAAGCTGGTCATCGCGGTTCTGCAGGAGGACGACTACGACAACACTGTCAGTTCTCTGATCACCCACCATATCTTTGTCACCAAGCTCAGCTCCAGCGGCGGCTTTCTCCGGAAAAAGAATATCACCATCATGATCGGCGTCGAAGTCGAGCAGCTGGAGATGGTGCTGCAGATTCTCAAGGAATGTGCCGGCCACCGCAAGGAGGTCGTCTACACCATGACCGGCGGCGGCCACACCGCCCACGGCGCCGGCACCGCTCCGGCCATTCCCATCCAGGTGGACACCGGCGGCACCACGGTGTTTGTGATGGATCTGGACTCCCTGGAGAAATATTGAGTTTCTGGAACGCCGCTTTTCGCCGCGCCCTGCCCGGCACAGATGGTCTGCCGGGCAGGGCCGTTTTCTCTCCGCCTTACCGCAGGCGCCTGTACCCGCGGCTGCACGGGGAGAATCCCACAACCTTCTGCCAAGGAGACGCTATGCTGATTTTTGATCTGGACGGCACGTTGATCGACTCGAATGATGTCTGGGTGGAGGTGGACAAGACCTTCCTGGCCCGGCGCGGCGCCCCCTATACCAGGGAATACCGGGACGGCGTGGCCCACACCATCCTGACCAACTGTGCCAAATTCACAAAGGAATATCTGAACCTCCCCGAGTCCTGCGAGGAGATCATCGCAGAGTGGATGGAGCTGGCCGCCGGGAAATATGCCGCCGAGGTGGAGCTCAAGCCCCATGTGCTGGAGTACCTGGACCGCTGCCGGGAGGCGGGGCATCGGATGGCGGTGTTCACCGCCTGCGTGCCGGAGCACTGCGAGGCCGCCATGGACCACCTGGGGCTGCGTCCCTATTTCGAGCAGGTGATCTTCGCCCAAAAACTGGGAATGGACAAGAGCTCCCCTGCCATCTTCCGTCGGGCGGCGGAGCTTTTGGGGGTGCGTCCCGGGGAGTGCGTCCTCTTCGACGACTCCCTTCGCTCCTGTAAAGCCGCCAAGGCGGCGGGCATGACGGTGGTGGGGATCTATGACCCTGTCTTTCAGGACGCCGTTCCCGACATGCGGGAGGTCTGTGATCAATTCATCCGGGATTTCGGGGAGCTGCTCTAAGCGGGGGCTCTCCCCTGCAATTTTCCCTGCCCCGCCCTGGATTTCCCCGTTTGCCAGCTGAAAAATCGTCCATGTCAGCTCTGGTTGCCCCATTGCAAGCCAAAGCTGGTGGACGATTTTCCTGTCCCGGGCTATGCTGTCTCCATCCCAAACGAAAAAGGAGGAACCCCCTATGACATTCGGACAAAAGCTTCAGCAGCTGCGGCGGCAGCGGGGCTGGAGCCAGGAGGAGCTGGCCGGGCGCATCCCCATCTCCCGGCAGGCCGTCAGCAAATGGGAGAGCGAAAACGCCATGCCGGACACGGAGAATGTGGTGCAGCTCAGCCGCCTGTTTGGCGTATCCACCGACTACCTGCTCCACGACGACTACACCGCTGACACCGACATCCCGGCGGTGAAGGCCCGGGAGGACGCCCTGAAAAAGAAACAGAACCGGGAGATGGTCATGATGATCCTCATCGGCGCGGAGGCGCTGGCCCTTTTCTGGCAGCTGATGGGCAGCCTGGTCTATCAAAACCACCTGATCCCTCTTCTGGGCATGACGGTGCATATCATTACCATTATTTCCTTTGAGGCGGGGTTCCGCGGCCAGCTGAAACGCTCCGGGGATGACCCGGACGCTCTGGACTGCCGCCGGGTGTTCTACCGCGTCAG
>CAJFPI010000058.1 GCA_904398675.1 uncultured Oscillospiraceae bacterium | reverse complement strand
CCAGCCCGGCACCGAGCTGGAGTGGTTCGCCTACTGGAAGGACTTCTGCAAGCAGTGGCTGCTCTCCCTGGGTATGAAGGAGGAGAACCTGCGCCTGCGGGACCATGAGCCCGAGGAGCTCAGCCACTACTCCAACGCCACCACCGACTTTGAGTTTGTCTTCCCCTTCGGCTGGGGCGAGCTGTGGGGCGTGGCCAGCCGCACGGACTTCGATCTCACCGCCCACCAGAACACCTCCGGCAAGGACATGACCTACTTTGACCAGGAGGAGAACCGCCGCTATATCCCCTATGTCATCGAGCCCTCCCTGGGCGCGGACCGGGTGGTGCTGGCCTTCCTCGTGGACGCCTACGACGAGGAGGTGGTGGATGCGGAGAAGAACGATGTCCGCACCGTTCTGCGCCTCCATCCCGCCTTGGCCCCCTATAAGTGCGCGGTGCTGCCCCTGAGCAAAAAGCTGGGGGACAAGGCCCGGGAGATCCAGACCGAGCTGAGCAAGTATTTCATGGTGGACTACGACGACGCCGGCTCCATCGGCAAGCGCTACCGCCGCCAGGATGAGATCGGCACGCCCTACTGCATCACCGTGGACTTCCAGACCGTGGGGGACGCGGAGAAGGGGGAGGCGGCGGACAACGCCGTCACCATCCGCAGCCGGGACACCATGGAGCAGGTCAGAGTTCCTATTTCCGAGCTGAGGGCCTGGCTGGAGGACAAGCTGGCCTACTGATTCCGCATCACCTCCAGTATCTGAAAAAGCCGGTTCCTGCTTGGGACCGGCTTTTGCATTTTCGGGAAACTTGTGCTATGATATCAGATACATGATTTTTGACCACGGAGGCCCCGCAATGAAACGTATCCAATCCTTTCTCTCCCTTCCTCTTTTCCAGGAGACGCCGCCGGCGCAGTGGACCGGCCGCCGGCGGATCCTCTACTGGGTCTGGAACTACGGCATGGTGCTGGCCGCAGGGCTGGGCATCGGCCTGGTCTCCCTGCTGCTGGCGCTGGGCCACTACGCCCCGGGCATCGCCAGGGGATATTTTGAGTGTCCGCTGATCCTGGCGCTGAACGTGCTGCCGGTGATGGCGCTGACGCTGCTGTTTTATGGGCTGCTGGGCCGGGCCCACTGGGCCTTTCTGGCGTCGGCTGTGGTGGTGCTGGGATTCTCCTGCGGCAACTACTACAAGCTCATGTTCCGGGACGACCCGCTGATGTTTGCCGACATGCTCTATCTGCGGGAGGCGGGGAACATGGCGGGACAGTACCACCTGTTTCTGGACTGGAAACTGATTTTGATGCTGGTGTGCGTGGTACTGGGGTTTGTGGTGCTGCGCTTTCTGGTGCGGGGCCGGCCCCGCCGCGGCGGGCGGATCGCCGGCGCTGCAGCCGGGGCCGCCGCCATTGCCGCTCTGGTCCCCGCCCTTCTCAGCCCCGGCATCTACGACGGCGCCGCCGCCTACTACGACCGTCTCTCCAACCGCTGGTCCGCCACCCAGCAGTACATCGCCCACGGCTTTGTCTACCCCTTCCTCTACAGCATCAACGAGGCGGTGGAAACGCCGCCTGCCGGATATGATGCGGAGGCGTCTGCCGCCCTTCTGTCCCAGTATGAGGATGCGGACATCCCGGAGGAGAAGAAGGTGAATATTCTGGGCATCATGCTGGAGGCCTACAACGACTTCACCCGTTTCGGCACCGTGGACCTGGCAGCTGACGTCTATGAGGTGTGGCATGACCTGGAGGCGGAGGGCTACTCCGGCAGCCTTCTCACCAACATCTTCGCCGGCGGCACCATCGACACCGAGCGGTGCTTTCTCACCGGATATTCCAACCTCATCAACTTCCGCACCGCCACCAACGCCTACCCCTGGTACTTCCAGTCCCAGGGCTACACCGTGGAGGGCATGCACCCCTGCTACGACTGGTTTTACAACCGCCAGAACGTCAACGCCTACCTGGGCTTTTCCAACTACTACTTTGTGGAGAACTACTTCACCGATCTGACCGGGGGCGGCGTGGCCCTGGACGACATCTTCTTCCCGGAGCTGCTGAAAACCTATCAGGCCGGCGCTGCCCAGGACGCGCCCTACTTCAACTTCTCCGTCTCCTACCAGGGCCACGGCCCCTACAGCAGCGAGACATGCGAATGGGGGGAGCTGGGGGACTATGTGATAAACGACGGCCGGTTTACCCAGGAGGAGCAGACCATCCTGGAGAACTACTTTGGCTCCATCTACAACACCAACCAGCACCTCAAGGAGCTGACGGACTACCTCCGGGAGGACGAGGAGCCGGTGGTGCTGATCCTCTTCGGGGACCACAACCCCTGGATGGGGGACGGCAACACCGTCTACGAGGCCATGGGCCTGAACCTGGATCTCTCCACAGAGGAGGGGTTCTACAACTACTACGCCACCCGGTACATCATCTGGGCCAACGACGCGGCAAAGGAGGTCCTGGGCAGCGACTTTCAGGGAGAGGGACCCACCATCAGCCCCAATTTCCTGATGAACGTGGTTTTTCAGCAGTGCGGCTGGGAGGGTCCCGCCTACCTCCAGGCCCTGGAGCCGGTGATGGAGCAGGTGCCTGTGATCAACACCGCCACCGGCCTCTATGTGGAAAACGGGCAGGTGACGGACACCCTCTCCCCGGAGGGGGCGGCGCTGGTGCAGGAATATAGCTGCCTGCAGTACTACCGGCGGCAGAATTTCGCCTATCGGACGGAATAGGGGGCGGCTGTCAAAAAACCTCACAGGGAGGGGGCTCGAGGGGGCAAAGCCCGCCTCGCATGAAATCAAATGCCCCGCAAAGCCTTGCTGTGCAAGGCGTGCGGCTTGTGGAACAAGGACTTTCCCACGGCTCTGCCGTGGGAAAGCAACGGCATTTTGACAGCCTTAGCGCCCGGGAGACGATCGTCTCCCGGGCGCTGCTGTTTTTGCGTGCGATGTCTGTCTGTTTTATCCGTTGTAGCGGTTCTGGGCCTCGCCGACGCCGTGGGCGATCAGGCACTCCGCCGCGTCCAGGGCCTTCTCAACGGCCTGGTCCACCACCTTTTTTTCCGCCGGCGTGAAATTGCCGATGACCCAGTCCACCATCTCATACTCCGGGTGGGCCGGGGCGCCCACCCCCACCTTGATGCGGGGGAAGGCGTCGGTACCCAGGTGGGCGATGATGTTCTTGATGCCGTTGTGGCCCCCGGCGCTGCCGCTGGCGCGGATGCGCAGCTTGCCCAGAGGCAGGGACACGTCGTCATAGATCACCAGGATGTGGTCCGGCGGGATCTTGTAGAAGGCGCCGGCCAGCTTCACCGCCTCGCCGCTGAGATTCATGTAGGTCTGGGGCTTGACGACCAGCACCCGCTGTCCGCCCAGCTCCACTTCGCCGGTGAGGGCGCGGTAGCGCAGCTTGTTGAATTTTGTCCCGGCCCGTTTCTCCAGGGCGTCCGCCGCCATGAATCCAATGTTGTGCCGGGTTTTTTCATACTGTTTCCCGGGGTTTCCCAGGCACACCAGCAGCCAGGATACCGGCCCGGCCTTTTTCTGAAACAGCATCGTGCTCTCCTTCTCTTCCGCGTGCCGCAAAAGGGCCGCCGCGGATGCGGCGGCCCCAGCGGATGATGTACAGATCTTACAGAAACAGCTTGGATACCGAGATCTCCTGGTAGATGCGCTCGATGGCCTCGGCAAACATGGGCGCCACGGTGAGATATTTGATCTTCTCGCAGGCGCCCTCGGCGGCGGGGATGGTGTCCAGCAGGGCCAGCTCCGTGATAACGCTGTTCCGGATCCGCTCCAGCGCCGGGCCGGAGAGGACGCCGTGGCTGGCGCAGGCGTACACAGTGTGGGCGCCGCCCACCTCCACCACGGCCTTCGCCGCGTTGCAGAGGCTCCCGGCGGTGTCCACCATGTCGTCAAAGAGGATGCAGTCCTTGCCTGACACATCGCCGATGACGTTCATCACCTCGCACTGGTTTGCCTTCTGCCGGCGCTTGTCCACGATGGCCAGCTGCATGTGAAGCTTCTGGGCAAAGGCCCGGGCACGGGCCACGCTGCCCACGTCAGGGGAGACCACCACCATATTTTCGCAGCCCTCGCCGAATTTCTTGGCGTAGTAGTCCACGAAGATGGGGTTGCCCAGAAGATTGTCCACGGGGATGTCGAAAAAGCCCTGGATCTGGGCGGCGTGGAGGTCCATGGTCAGCACCCGGTCCGCGCCGGCGGCGGTGAGCATGTTGGCTACAAGCTTGGCGCTGATGGGGTCGCGGGCCTTGGCCTTGCGGTCCTGGCGGGCATAGCCGAAATAGGGGATCACGGCCGTGATGCGGCCGGCGCTGGCGCGTTTCATCGCGTCGATCATGATGAGCAGTTCCATCAGGTTGTCGTTAACAGGCGTGCAGGTGGACTGGATCAGAAAGATGTCTGAACCGCGCACGGTCTCATAGATAGAGGCAAAGGTCTCGCCGTCGGAGAATGTGCCCACCTCGCTCTCGCCCAGCTTGATGCCGATAAACTTGCAGATATCGGCGGCAAGCTTAGGGTTTGCGTTGCCGGAGAATACCTTGATGTCTTTTCCTCTGGAAATCATAATCTGTGTCCTCTCTTTTCGTTACTTTTCCCGCAATTTGAGTGGTGTGACAAGCACCCTTATTTTTTCCGCAGCTCGCGGTTTCGTCTCGCCCAGTCTTCCTTGTTCTCCTGCCGGACCCGGCCGATGGCCAGGCTGTCTGCCGGCACGTCCTTTGTCACCGTGGTCCCCGCGGCGATATATGCCCGGTCCGCCACCGTCACCGGCGGCACAAGATTGGTGTTGCAGCCGATAAAGACCTCGTTTCCGATGGTGGTGCGGTGCTTTTGAAAGCCGTCATAGTTGCTGGTAACCGTGCCGCAGCCGAAATTCACATGGTCGCCCACATCCGCGTCGCCCACATACGTCAGGTGGGCCATCTTGGTCCCCTCGCCCAGATTGCAGTTTTTCAGCTGCACGAAGGCGCCGATCTTACTGCCCCGGCCCACAACACAGTGGGGCCGGATATGGGTATAGGGGCCGATCTCACAGTCCTCCCGGATCTCGCTGTCCTTCGCCTGGGTCTGGTTCACCACCGTCCGATCCCCCACACGGCAGCCGTCCAGCATGGTGTTGGGGCCGATCTCACAGTCCGCGCCCACTACCGTCTCCCCCCGCAGGATGGTGTTGGGCAGGAGCAGCGTCCCCGCGCCGATATCCACCCGGGGGTCGATATAGGTGCTGGCCGGGTCCAGGATCTGAACGCCCCGGCCGAGGTGGTAGGCAATGGTATCCCCATGGCAGGCCGCCTGCAGCCGGGCCAGTTCCTGGGGCGAATGGAAGGAGATCATCATCCTTCCCCTGGGCATCACCGGCTCCCGGATCTCCTCAATCCGGCAGCCCTCCGTCTCCAGCTCCCGGCGGCGGGCGGGCCAGTCCGCCTCGCTCCCGTACTCCACAATCTGCTCACCGGGGAAACAGGCCGCAGCCTCGTCCCGCCAGCGGCTGTCGCAGACAACAAAAAAACGCCCGACGCCCCCGGCCATCCAGGCCCGTACGCACCAGGTCAGTGCGGGGCAGAACAAGACGGTCCGGAGCATCAGCGGCCTTTCATTATGTTCCCCATGATCCGGGTCAGGCAGGTGGATCGCCACGCAGCGCTCGGTCATGGAACATCACTCCCTTCCTCCTGCTGGAGTTGTTGCATTTATTATATACGGGGTGCCCTGTAAAAACAAGGGGGTTGTGGGAAATTCATAAATTTTCAGTCCCATTTTTGCCGTATTCCCGTTTTTGGAAAAAAAGAATGCCCCGGAAGCGGCATTTTTAGTGATTTTAGCAAAAACGGTATATAATAGAAGTATTGATATTGAATATTTCGTTATAATTTTCCTGTTTTTCTATTGAAATCCGGGAGATTTTATATTACAATGTGGTTCGATTCCAAGGCAGGGCAGAGGGGAGCGGACCGGAAATGGTGAATATCGTGCTGGTGGAGCCGGAAATTCCCCAGAACTGCGGCAATATCGCCCGGACCTGCGCCGCCACCGGCAGCGTCCTCCACCTGGTGGAGCCCCTGGGTTTCGACATCTCGGAGAAGGCTGTGCGCCGGGCGGGGCTGGACTACTGGCACCTGGTGGAGATCCACACCTACCCGGATCTTGCCGCCCTCTTTCGGCGCTGCCCCCAGGCGGCGGAAAACCTGTGGCTCGCCACCACCAAGGCGCCCCGCCCCTACAGCGAGGCGGCCTTTTCCGACGGATGCTGGCTCTTCTTCGGCAAGGAGACGGCTGGTCTGCCCCTGTGGTTCCGCCAGGCGCACCGGGAGCGGTGCATCCGCCTGCCCATGCGTGCCGAGGCACGCAGCCTCAACCTCAGCAACAGTGTGGCGATCTTGACCTACGAGGCCCTGCGCCAGCAGGGATTCCCCGGTCTCATGGGGACCGGAGAGATGGCGGAGGACGGATAAAACATCCTTCCGCCGTCCATTTCCCGTTTCAGGCAATTCTGCGTACACGGCAGCTGAAATAGAAGCTTGATGGCAATAGGAGGAAATCATATGAACTATCATAAGAAAACCGTAAAAGATGTGGATGTGAAGGGCAAAAAGGTCCTGCTGCGCTGCGACTTCAACGTGCCCATGGCCAAGGACGGCAGCGGCGTCATCACCGACGACAAGCGCATCCGCGCCGCCCTGCCCACCATCCAGTACCTGCTGGACCAGGGAGCGGCCGTCATCGCCTGCTCCCACATGGGAAAGCCCAAGGGGGAAGTGGTCCCCTCCCTCAGCCTGCGGCCTGTGGCCAAGCGGCTGGGCGAGCTTTTGGGCCGGGACGTCATCATGGCCGAGGATGTGGTGGGGCCTGACGCCAGGGCCAAGGCCGCCGCGCTGCAGCCGGGGCAGATCATGCTGCTGGAGAACACCCGCTTTGAAAAGGGTGAAACGAAAAACGATCCGGAGCTGGCCAAGGCTCTGGCGGACATGGCGGAGCTCTATGTCTCCGACGCCTTCGGCGCAGTGCACCGCGCCCACGCCTCCACCGCCGGCGTGGCGGCGTATCTGCCTGCCGTCAGCGGCTTTTTGATCCAGAAGGAGCTGGAGATCCTGGGCGGCGCGCTGGATAATCCCAAGCGCCCCCTGGTGGCCATCCTGGGCGGCAGCAAGGTGTCCAGCAAGATCGGCGTCATCAACAACCTGCTGGAAATCGCCGACACCATCATCATCGGCGGCGGCATGACCTATACCTTTATTAAAGCCATGGGCGGATCCATCGGCAAGAGCCTGGTGGAGGAGGACTGGATCTCCTATTGCAGCGACATGATGGCCAAGGCCAAGGAAAAGGGCGTCCGTTTCCTGCTGCCGGAGGACACCGTCTGCGCCAAGGAGTTTTCTGCTGACGCAGAGCCTGTTCTGGTGGAGACCATGCATATCCCCGACGACTGCATGGGCATGGACATCGGCCCCAAGTCCATCGCCGCCTATGCCGAGGCTGTGAAGGACGCCGGCACCATCATCTGGAACGGGCCCATGGGTGTCTTTGAGTTCCCCGCCTTTGCCGCCGGCACCAAGGCCGTGGCCGAGGCGCTCAGCAAGAGCCAGGCCATCACCATCATCGGCGGCGGCGACAGCGCGGCCGCGGTGCAGCAGCTGGGCTATGCCGACAAGATGACCCACATCTCCACCGGCGGCGGCGCCAGCCTGGAGTTTATGGAGGGCAAGGAGCTG
>CAJFPI010000057.1 GCA_904398675.1 uncultured Oscillospiraceae bacterium | reverse complement strand
TCCCCCACCTTGTCCGCCCGCATTTTGAAGTAGCCGCTCTGGTTGATGGTGGCGCCGATGACCTTGTCGCCGGCGGCCTTGTCCACGGGGATGGACTCGCCGGTGATGGCGCTCTCGTCCACCGAGCCGGCCCCCTCCAGCACCACGCCGTCCACCGGGATCGATTCCCCGGCCTTGACAATGAGGATATCGCCCTTCTCCACCTCCTCGGCGGGGACGACAGTTTCCACGCCGTTTCGGATCACCGTGGCCGTCTTGGGGGCAAGGCTCAGGAGCTTGTTGATGGCGTCGGAGGTGCGGCCCTTGGCCCGGGCCTCAAAGAACTTGCCCAGGGTGATCAGGGTGAGAATGGTGCCCGCCCCCTCGAAGTACAGATCGTGGGTAAACTGATTGACCATGGCCGGATCCCCGTGGCCAAAGCCCCAGGCGATCTTGTAGAGGGCGTAGATGCCGTAGACCATGGAGGCCCCGGACCCCAGGGCGATGAGGGAATCCATGTTGGGGGAGCCGTGGAACAGGGTCTTAAAGCCGGTGCGGAAGTATTTGTTGTTGATCATGGCCACAGGCAGCGCCAGCAGAAACAGCGTCAGGGCGTAGATCATGGCGTTCTCCGTCCCCAGGAAGAAGGACGGCAGAGGCCAGCCCATCATGTGGCCCATGGAGATATAGAAGAGCGGTATGGTGAAGACAAAGGACCAGATCACCCGGCGGCGCATGGCCTCGTACTCTTTTTTGGCGTCGCTGACGGGAGAGGGGGCGGCGGCCGCCCTGCCCTTCGACTGCTGGAGGGAGGCGCCGTAGCCCGCCTTCTCCACCGCGCTGATGATCTGGCCGCTGGTCAGCGCCTTGTCGTCGTAGTCCACCACCATGCTGTTTTTCAGCAGATTCACCGTGCACTGCCCCACCCCGGGAAGGGCGGAAACACTTTTTTCCACCCGGGCCGAGCAGGCGGCGCAGGTCATGCCGGTGACATTATATTTTTCCTGCATCCTGGAAACCTCCCTGGCAGTTGATTAAATACCCCCATGGGGTATTTTGTGTCCAGCACCAGTATAGTACACTTGACGCGGATTGTATTGCCCGTTTGGAAGGAATTTTAGCCCGAACGGAAGAGCGAGGCGGCGGCAGCACGATTTTATCCCCCAACAGGATGCCCTCTCTGCCGCTTTTTACCCGCAGGAAACGGACGCACAGGCGGAGCGGGCCGGGCATGGGACGGCGCCTGCGGGAGCGCAGGGGAGAAAAGCGGGCGCTCCGCCTCCCGGCACGGGAAGGGAACGCCCGCTCTGCCGCTTTTGCGGCCCTGGGGGGTTTTTATTTCAGCGCGCCGCCAGCTGCCGCATGATCGCCGGAATGTGGATCTTCTGCGGGCAGTGGTCCAGGCAGGTCCCGCACTGCAGGCAGGCGGCGGCGCTCCTGGTTTCTGAAAAGCCCGGAATTTTCCAGGTCTCGCCGCTGATCCTCTTTTCGTTGTAGCCCTTGATCAAAAGGGGAATGTCCAGCCCGGCGGGGCAGGCCGCGCAGCAGTAGCGGCAGGCGGAGCAGGGGACGCCCATGGTCCGGAGATAGGCGGCGGCCGCCCGGTCCAGCACATCCCGCTCCCCGCTGTCCAGGGGCAGGGGGCTGTCAAAGAGGGCGGCGTTTTCCAGCACCTGCGCCGGGCTGGACATGCCGCTCAAAACGACCTGCACATTGCTCAGCCCCTGCAGGAACCGAAAGGCCCAGGAGGCGGGGGAGCGGTCCGGCGCGGCGGCGCGCAGAATGGCGGCGGCGGACCGGTCCAGGGAGGCCAGGCGGCCGCCCTTCAGCGGCTCCATCACCCACACGGGAATCCGGTGCTCTGTCAGGAGCTCATACTGCCGCCTGCCGTCCAGCAGCGTCCAGTCGATATAGTTGAGCTGGATCAGGGCCATGTCGAATCCGTCGTACCAGTCCAGAAAGCGCTCCAGCGTCTCCGGGGCGGCGTGGGAGGAAAAGCCGATGTGGCGGATGCGCCCGGCATCCCGCTGCCGCAGCAAAAAGCCCAGGTAGTCCCGCTCCGGATCGGTGTAGGGGCCGATGGTCCCCTCGTCCAGGCAGTGGAGGAGGTAGAAGTCAAAGTACTCCGTCTGGCACCGGGCCAGCTGCTCGGCAAAGACGGTTTCGATGTCCTGCCGGTAGGTCACATAGAATTTGGTGGCCAGGTAATAGCTGCCCCGGTCATAGCGGGACAGGGCCTCGCCCAGGAACCGCTCGGAGTCCCCCTGCTGATAGGTGTGGGACGTGTCAAAGTAGTTGATGCCCCGGGCCATGGCCGCATCCACCACCTGCTGTGCGGCCTCCCGGCTGATCCGGTCCGGGTTTCCCGGTTCAGCCGGCAGGCGGAGACCGCCCAGGCCGAGGGTGGAAATCCGGTCCCCCTGAAAAAGCTTATACTGCATGGAAACTGTCTCCTTCCTCTGGGGCGGCTCTCAGAGCCTGCCGCCGCGCCAAAGCGCCCCGGCTGGTCCGGCGGCGGAAACTGTGGTATGGTAATGTCATCGTATCACAGGCGCGGCGGCTGCACAAGACGGGAAGAGCGGGAAAAATAGGCGGCGGGTGAAAAATTCCGGCTGTCTCATCCGTGTTAGAGGCGAAGGGAGTGAGGAAGATGGCCCCATACGGTACCGAGGACGCCATTCACCGCCTGGTGGAGGAGTACAGCGGCATGCTGCTGCGGCTGGCCTGTACGCGGCTGGACAGTGTCCAGGACGCGGAGGACGCCGTGCAGGACGTGTTCTTAAAGCTGCTCTCTTCCCAGCCCTCGTTCCGGGACGCCGGACACGAGAGAGCCTGGCTCATCCGCACCACCCTTCACCGCGCCAGCGACATCCGCCGCCGGGGCGCGGGAAGAACCGTCCCTCTGGAGACAGCGGAGAACACCCCCGCCCGGGCGGGGGCAGAGGACAGGGACGGCGCAGTGCTCAGCGCTGTGCGCGCCCTGCCGTCGGCCTACAGCGCCGTTGTCCACCTGTACTACTATGAGGGATATTCCATCAAAGAGATCGCCGCGCTGCTGCGGCTGCCCGCCGCCACGGTGGGGACCCGCCTGGCCCGGGGCCGCGAGCGGCTCCGGAGGATGCTGAAGGAGGGGGACTGATGGACAAAAAACAGTACCGGGAGGCCTTTGACCATCTCCCGTTTTCTCCTGATTTCAACGAGCGGACCGAGGCGCTGCTGCTGGGGATGGCGAGACAACAAGAACAGGAGGAACTGACCATGAAACAAAAACTTTTCCGCAGGCCCGCCGTGCTGGCGGCCGTGATCGCCCTGCTGGTGGTGTCCGTATCCGCCGCGGCGGTGCTGCTGAGCCCATCCCAGGTGGCGGAGGAACTGAGCGACCCGCTGCTGGCGGAGGCCTTCCAGAGCGAGGGGGCAGTGCTGCTGAACGAATCTGTGGAGAGCGAGGGCTATCGCATCACCCTCACCGGGCTGGTGACCGGGGCGGGCCTCAGCCAGTGGACGGCGGATGTGGAGGAGGACCGGACCTATGTGGTGGTGTCCCTGGCCTCCATTGACGGCACGCCCCTGAGCCAAAGCGACTTTACGTCTGGGGAATACACCCTGACGCCCCTGGTGTCCGGTTACTCCCCCACGGCGGTAAACAACTGGACCCTGGGAACCCAGGCCCGCCGGATCGACCGGGACGGGGTGGTCTACTACCTGCTGGACACCCAGAGCCTGGAGATGTTCGCCGATCACACGGTGTATCTGGCTTTCTATCAGGGATTCCTGCCCAGCCGGGAGCTTTTCTCCATGGCAGAGGATGGCTCCATCTCCTTTGCCGAGGGCGTTGCCGGCCCCCACGCCCTGTTTACCCTGCCTCTGGACGAGAGCAAGGCGGACCCGGCGGCGGTGGACGCCTTCCTGGAGAGCAGCGGCATCAATCCCGAGCTGGGGTTCGCCGGTTGACCACGCATTTCCATTTCGTCAGGGGACGGCGCGAGAGAACGAGCGGCGCCCGCTGAGGCGCCGCACCTGGGGACGGCTGTCCCGGGCAGAGAAAGGGCCGCCGGAGATAAGCTCCGGCGGCCCTTTGCGGTCAGTTGGACCCGTTAAGCCGCATATAGAGGAGGGGGTACGGCCTCCCCTGCTCGTCCCGGTCGGTCCGCCGGAAACTACGGAATCCCATGTGCTCATAAAAGCTCCTGGCCTGGGGGTTCTGCTCATTCACCGTCAGCTCCCGGACGCCGCAGACCTCCACGCCGTAGCGGAGCAGGCGGCCGCCAAGACCCTGTCCCCGTTTCGGGGCCGCCACAAACAGCATCTCCAGTCTTTCCCCTGCGACGCCCATGAAAGCCGCCGGGACATGCCCGCTGCCGGCCAGCACCACCAGGCGGGGGACTTCCGCCAGCGCCTGGGGCACATACGCCTTGATCACAAGGATTTCCTCCTCGGGCAGAAAAAGGTGGGTGGCCCGGACGGAGGATTCCCAGACGGCCGTCAGCTGTTCGATGAGGACCGGCGTCCTCTCCCTGACTTCAAAAAGCTCCATGCGGTCCTTCGCCTCCTTGTATGGCTGGTGAAGATATCATACCGCAGCCATCCGCTTTTGAAAAGGGGGAAGAGGGAGGCGTCCGCACTCCCCGGTTGACAAATGGGGGCAAGCCTGCTATGATAAAGAAAATTCTGTGGGAAGGAGAGCCGGCTATGAAACGTACCGCGATGGCGATGATGGCGATGCACATGTGCCGCATGTGCATGCTTTGTCGTTCCCATCGCCCGGCTTTATCCATCCATGCGTAGCGGCCCCAGGGCCGGTACCAGGGAATCCAGGGGCTGCGGAACGGCAGCCCCTTTTTATTTTACAATTATAATCATTCATAAAAGGAGAAAACGCCATGAGCAACCGCATCGAAACCACCTGTGTCCAGGGCGGCTACCATCCCGGCAACGGCCAGCCCCGCCAGATCCCCATCATCCAGTCCACTACATTTAAGTACGACACCAGCGAGGATATGGGAAAGCTCTTTGACCTGGAGGCCGAGGGCTACTTCTACAGCCGCCTCCAGAACCCCACCTGCGACACTGTGGCCGCAAAGATCTGCGCGCTGGAGGGGGGCGCCGCCGCCATGCTGACCTCCTCCGGCCAGGCGGCCAACTTCTATGCCGTGTTCAACATCGCCACCTGCGGGGACCATGTGGTGTCCTCCAGCAGCATCTACGGCGGCACCTACAACCTCTTTGCCGTCACCATGAAGAAGATGGGGGTGGAGTTCACCTTCGTCTCTCCAAACTGCACCGAGGAGGAGCTGAACGCCGCCTTCCGCCCCAACACCAAGGCGGTGTTCGGCGAGACCATCGCCAACCCCGCCCTCACTGTGCTGGACATTGAGAAGTTTGCCCGGGCCGCCCACGCCCACGGCGTGCCCCTCATTGTGGACAACACCTTCGCCACCCCCATCCTGTGCCACCCCTTCCAGTGGGGCGCGGATATCGTTACCCACTCCACCACCAAGTACATGGACGGCCACGCCAGCGCTATCGGCGGGGCCATCGTGGACAGCGGCAACTTCGACTGGATGGCCCACGCGGACAAGTTCCCCGGCCTCACCACCCCCGACGACAGCTACCACGGC
>CAJFPI010000056.1 GCA_904398675.1 uncultured Oscillospiraceae bacterium | reverse complement strand
GCCGATATGTCCCTCCATGATCTGCCCGCTCTCCTCGTCATACCATGCGTTCTGCGCCTGGAGGGGCACCGCCGTCTCCAGCACGGCGGTATCCACCGACACCTCCGGAAGAATGTCCGCAGCCGGGCCGCCCCACAGCCGGGAGACGCCCCGGCAGAACTGCTGCCACGGGGTCCCGCCGGTTCCCAGGGCGGCGGCCTGCTCCGCCGCGCCGGCGAAGTCCGGCGCGGCCCCCAGCTCCCGGCGCTGCAGCGTCAATATCAGCTGGTCCCCCCGGCACAGGGACACCTGTCCCTCCCCCCAGCGCTCCCCCAGCGCCTGCTCCAGCTGACGCCGGGCCTCCGCCGCCGTCAGCCCACCCACCGGGTATCCGGCCACAGTCACCCGTCCCGGGATCACACCGCCATAATCTCCCAGGGAGCAGATGGTGGCCGCAAGGGACAGCGCCAGCGCCCCCAGGCAGGCCCACAGTGTCCCCCGGCGGCGCGCCTGTCCGGCAAGAACCGCTGCTTTCTTTTCCATTCCACCGCCTCCTTTGCCATGATCGTACCACCTGATGGCTGTAATTCCTGTCAAATTGCCGCGAATGGAGGGAAAATCCACCCGATACCCGCGGTTCTATTTGCAATCTTTAGGGATTTGTGCTATACTGTTTCAGAATCATTTTAACTGAACAGGAAGGAAGGCGACGACCATGCGCGATTATGTTATCATGACAGACAGCTGCTGTGATCTGCCTGCGGATCTGGCAGATCAGCTGGGTCTTGTGGTTCTGCCCCTGGCGGTGATCCAGGACGGCAAGGAGTATACGGATTATCTGGATCACCGCGAGCTGGATCCCAAGGTTTTTTACGGGAAACTCCGTTCAGGCTCCCTGGGCTCCACCTCTGCCGCCAATGTGGAGGCTTTTCGCGGGGCTATGGAAACCATTCTGCAGCAGGGCAAGGACATTCTCTGCATCAGCTTTTCCTCCGCCCTGTCCACCACCTGCCAATCCGCAGTCATGGCGGCCAGGGAGCTGGAGGAGAGCCACCCGGACAGCAGGATCATCGTCATCGACAGTCTCTGCGCCTCTCTGGGCCAGGGGATGCTGGTCTATCTGGCCGCCCAGGAGAAGGCCAAGGGCAGGAGCATTGAGGAGGCGGCGGACTATGTCCGCGAGACCATCCCCCACCTGTGCCACTGGTTCACGGTGGACGACCTCAACCACCTCAAGCGGGGCGGGCGGGTCTCTGCGGCGGCGGCTCTCTTCGGCACCATGCTGCAGATGAAACCGGTGCTCCATGTGGATGACGAGGGGCGCCTCATTCCCGTCAGCAAGGTCCGGGGGCGCAAGGCCTCCATCAAGGCTCTGCTGGACAAGATGGAGGAGCTGCAGATCGACACCAAAACCGTCTTTATCAGCCACGGCGACTGCGGCGATGAGGCCGAGGAGCTGGCCAAGGCCATCGCGGACCGGTTCCACCCGGAGAAGTTCGTCATTAACTTCGTTGGCCCCGTCATCGGCAACCACTCCGGTCCGGGGACGATGGCGCTGTTTTTCCTGGGGAAGCACCGGTAAAAGAATGAGATTTCCCCAGAAGGCACGGAGTGGTTGCCGATCTCGCCGGGAGTCCGGCGTCATTTCCGGCGCAGCCGGAAATGGATCCCGGCGGATTCACTCCGCCGGGATCCAATCAAATCTCGTGGGCCCCGGCGCGTGACGCGCTGGGGATACCCGCTCCGGTCCGGGGACGATGGCGCTGTTCTTCCTGGGGAAACACCGGTAAGGACGGGGCGTTTCGCGCCCCGGCGCGACCTACTTTTGCCGCCAGGCAAAAGTAGGCAAAACCTGGCTTAGGGGCTGCGGCCCCTAAGTACCCCAGGGGCGTACAGTTAAGTGCAGCGTCCTCCTTTCGGCGCGGGGACATCGCTCTGTCTCTGCGCCGATTTCCGCGCCTTCCGTTTCACTAGGCGCTGCCTGGGCGGTTATCCCGGCGGATGCGCCTTCTGGGCCGCGCCTGCCTGGGTGGGCACCGGCAGCCCCTGCCGGGAGGGGCTGCCTGGCGATCACAGGAAAAATGGAGGCACCGCCATGAAACACATAAAACATTGGAAACGCTGGCTGCTGGCCGCGTGCGCCCTGGCCGTCGGCGGCGGGCTGGGAAGTGTCCTGCTGGCCGATCCCGACCCGGTGAAAAGCCTGGCGTTCCTGGCCGCGTGCGCCCTGCTGGGTGAGGGTTTCTATCGCCTCGACTGGAAATGGCAGGCACAGGGAGCGCCGGACAGGCAGGAAAAACCGGGCAGAGACCCGCTTTGAAAAGGAGAAACCCGCTATGAAATGGCTGCAGCTGCACATCGACACCACCCCCGCCGGCATCGAGCCGGTCAGCGACCTCCTGCGGGACCAGGGCGTGGAGGGCCTGGTCATTGAGGACGAGGGGGAGTTTACGGATTTTCTGGAGCAGAACCGCCAGTACTGGGATTATGTGGACGAGGATCTGCGCCGCTCCATGGCTGGCAAGAGCCGCATCACCTTTTACCTGGAGGACAGCGAGGCGGGCTACACGACGCTGGCCTATGTCCGCATCGCCCTCCAGCCCTTCAAGGAGGCTCACCCTGCGTTTGGCCCGCTGCTCCTCACCATGGAAAACGTGGAGGACGCGGACTGGGAGAACAACTGGAAGGCCTTCTACAAGCCCATGGAGATCGGCGAGCGGCTCATCGTCATCCCGGAGTGGGAGGAGGCGGACGCCGCAGGCCGGGTGGCACTGCGCTTAAACCCGGGGCTCATCTTCGGCACAGGCAGCCACGCCACCACCCGGCTGTGCCTCACGGCGCTGGAGAAGCTGGTCCGCCCCGGCATGCGGGTGCTGGACCTGGGCTGCGGCAGCGGCATCCTCTCCATCGCCGCTCTGCTGCTGGGGGCCGAGCGGGCCTACGGCTGCGACATTGACGACAAGGCTGTAAAGGTAGCCTATGAAAACGCCGCCCTCAACGGCATCGGCCCGGACCGGTACACCGTCCGCGCCGGGGATGTGCTGGGGGACGCGGGGCTCCAGAAGGATATGGGGTCGGGCTACGACATCGTTGTGGCCAACATTGTGGCCGATGTGATTCTGGCCCTGGCGCCGGCGGCAAGACGGCTGAAAAAACCGGAGGGCTGTTTCCTCTGCTCCGGCATCATTGAGGAGCGGGCGGAGGAGGTCCGGACCGGTCTTGAAAGAGCTGGCCTCACGGTTTTGGAGGAGAACCGCTCCGAGGGCTGGGCCAGCTTTCTCTGCAGGTAGCCGCAGGCGGCCGCTCCGGAATGCTTTGATTGATTTTGACAGATGCCGCCCATGGCGGCAAAACGGGAGATTTCTATGCAGGAACTGATTTTATTGAAACTGGGCGAGGTGGTGCTGAAGGGCCTCAACCGCCACACCTTTGAGGACAAGCTCCTGGCCAACCTCCGCCGGAGGATGAAAAACTACGGCGATTTCCGCATCTCCTCCAAGCAGTCTACCATCTATGTGGAGCCGGCAGAGGAGGGCTGCGACATCGACGGGGCCTTCGAGGCCTGCCGGAAGGTCTTCGGCATTGTCTCCGTGGTGCGGGCCAGGGCCTGCCCTAAGGACATGGAGGCCATTATCGCCACCGCCACAAGCTATCTCAAGGATGCCCTCCTGGCCGCCAAAAGCTTTAAGGTGGAGTCCAAGCGCTCGGACAAGAACTTCCCTCTGGGCAGCATCGACATCTCCCGCCAGGTGGGCGGCGCCCTTCATGACGCCTATCCCCACCTCACCGTGGACGTCCACAGCCCGGAGCTGACGGTGCTGGTGGAGATCCGGGAGAAGGCCGCCTATGTCCACGGCGCCGCCGTCAGCGGGGCGGGCGGCCTCCCCATCGGCATGGGCGGCACCGCCGTGAGCCTCCTCTCCGGCGGCATCGACAGCCCTGTGGCCAGCTGGATGGTGGCCAAGCGGGGGGTGCAGCTGGAGATGGTCCACTTCTACAGCCCCCCCTACACCTCCCCCCAGGCCCTGGACAAGGTGCTGGAGCTGGCGCGGCTGCTGGTGCCCTGGTGCGGGCGGCTGGTGGTCCACACCGTCCCCTTCACGGAGATACAGGAAACCATCCGCCGGGACTGTCCGGAGGAATATTTCACCCTCATCATGCGCCGTTTCATGATGCGCTGCGCGGAGCGTGTGGCAAAGCGGGTGGGGGCCAAGGCCCTTGTCACGGGGGAGTGCCTGGGCCAGGTGGCCAGCCAGACCATGGAGGCCATGGCCTCCACCGAGGACGCCGCCACGCTGCCCATCTTCCGGCCTGTGGTGGCCATGGACAAGGAGGAGATCGTCCGCATCGCCCGGCGCATCGGCACCTTCGAGACCTCTATCCAGCCCTTTGAGGACTGCTGCACCGTCTTTACCCCCCGCCACCCCCGGACCCACCCCAAGGTGGAGGACGTGCGGGAGCTGGAG
>CAJFPI010000055.1 GCA_904398675.1 uncultured Oscillospiraceae bacterium | reverse complement strand
TTCCCCCTGCTGCGCTACCGCACCCGGGATATCTGCGTGCTGACCCGGAAAAAGTGCTCCTGCGGCCGCACCCACGTGAAGATGAGCAAGCCCATGGGCCGCAGTGACGACATGCTCATCATCAAGGGCGTCAACGTATTCCCCTCCCAGATCGAGACCGTGCTGCTGGAGCAGGGCTACAGCGCCAACTACCAGATCATTGTGGACCGGGTCAACAACTCCGACACCCTGGAGGTCCAGGTGGAGATGACACCGGAGATGTTCTCCGACCAGCTCAGCCAGGTGGCTGACCGGGAGAAGAAGATCGTGGCCGCGCTGAAGGCCATGCTGGGCATCTATGCCAAGGTGAAGCTGGTGGCGCCCAAGTCCATCACCCGCAGCGAGGGCAAGGCCGTCCGCGTGATCGACAAGCGCAAGATCTAACCCCATCCCATCACCTGACATCGAAATAGAGAGGAGCCGAGCGCTATGACCATCCATCAGATCTCAGTGTTTCTGGAGAACCGGGCCGGGCAGCTGGCCGAGATCACCTCTGTTTTGGCGGAGCACAACATCGATCTCCGGGCGATCCATATCGCCGAGACCAAGGACTACGGCGTGCTGCGCCTGATTGCCGACAAGCCCCAGGAGGCGTCCACCGTGCTGCTGGAGCAGGGCTTTATCCTGTCCATGACGCCGGTGGTGGCGGTGGTCGTCCCTGACAAGCCCGGCGGGCTGGCCGCAGTGCTGTCGGTTCTGGGCCGGGAGAATATCGACGTGGAGTATATGTACTCCGTCTTCGGCCAGACCAACGGCCAGGCTATCATGATCTTCCGCGTGGCGGACGTGGAGCAGCTGTGCGGCGTGCTGCAGCAAAACGGCATCACCCCCTCCTCCGAGGCAGACCTGGGCATCCAGTGATCCGGGCCCGGCCGGGAGGGCACAAACGCACCACAACCAATTCCATATATCAATGAAAGAGTGAGGATAAAAAATTATGCAGGAAATGAGCAGAAAGAACCGGCTTTTCACCGACTCCGTGATCCGGCGGATGACCCGCATCGCCCTCAGCTGCGGCGCCATCAACCTGGCCCAGGGATATCCCGACTTCGACCCGCCCAAGGCCATGCTGGACCGGCTGGCCCAGGTCAGCTATGAGGGCCCCCACCAGTACCCCATCACCATGGGCGCGCCCAACTTCCGCCAGGCCATCGCCAAGAAGTGCGGCCGTTTCATGGGCCGCACCCTGGACCCCGAGACAGAGATCGTGGCCACCATCGGCTCCACCGAGGCCATGGTAGACACCATCTTCGCCCTCACCAATCCCGGGGACAAGATCATCATGTTCTCCCCCTACTTTGAAAACTACCGCGCCCAGGCCATCTTTGCCGACTGCGAGCCGGTGTTCGTTCCCCTCAAGCCCCCCGCCTTCAACTTTGACCCGGCGGTGCTGGAGGACGCCTTCAGGCAGCACCCCAAGGCCATCATTATCTGCAACCCCTCCAACCCCAGCGGCAAGGTATTCACCGAGGAGGAGCTGAAGCTCATCGCCGGGCTGTGCGTCAAGTACGACACCTACGCCATTATGGACGAGGTCTATGAGCACATCGTCTATGAGGGCCACAAGCACATCTACATGAACAGCCTCCCCGGCATGTGGGAGCGGACGGTGAGCTGCTCCTCCCTCTCCAAGACCTACTCCATCACCGGCTGGCGCCTGGGCTACGCCATCGCCCCCCAGCCCATCATGGACCGGATCAAGCAGTATCACGACTTCAACGCCGTGGGCGCTCCTTCCCCGCTGATGGAGGCCGCCGTGGTGGGCCTGGAGATGCCTGACAGCTACTATGAGGAGTTCGGCGCCCACTATGCCCACATGAAGGAGATCTTTACCAAGGGCCTCAGCGACATCGGTATCCCCTATACCGATCCCCAGGGCACCTACTTTGTCCTGGCCGACATCGGCCCCTATCTGAAGAAGGGGCAGACCGACGTGGAGTTCTGCGAGGAGCTGACCCACAAGGTGGGCGTCTCCGCCGTCCCCGGCACCTCCTTCTTCAACGAGAAGGGCATCAACAACATTGTCCGTCTCCACTTTGCCAAGAAGGACGAGACCCTCTACGAGGCTCTCAACCGTCTCTCCCAGATCAAGGAGAAGATGGCCTGATCCCCAGGAAAAGAAAAAGTGCTCCGCATGTTGAAAAGCATGCGGAGCACTTTTTTGCATGGTAAACGTTCCAGAGGCTGTCAGGCGGCCAGCCCTCCGCAGTCTGGGGCCGGGCGTTTGCCGCGCCCCTCCTGCCGGGGGCTTTCACTGCTTGGGGCAGTAGAGCACGGAGGGGCGGCCGCCGGTATCGTAGTTGATGCGGCTCTCCACCTCGCCCCGCTCCACCAGATAGTTCATGTACCGCCGCACCGTCACGGCGGAGAGGCCCGCAGAGGCGGCCAGCTCGTCGCTGGTGCAGCCTGCGCCGGCGGTGGCGGCAAGACACTCCCGCAGCCGCGCCATGGTCTGGCTCTGCAGCCCCTTGGGCAGGCTCTCCGGCGGCGCGCCCCGGCAGAAGATGGCGTCCAGCTCCTGCTGGGTGACGCTGCCGCTCTGCTGAGAGACCGCCTCCCGGTGGTGGCAGAAGGTGTCCAGGGCCTGCTGAAAGCGCTCCCGGGTGAAAGGCTTTACCAGGTAATCCACCACCCCCAGTTTCAAAAGACCGTCCACAGTCTTGGCGTCGTTGGCGGCGGTGACCATGATGGCGTCCACCCCCACCTCCATCTCCCGCAGCCGCCGCAGCAGCTCCACGCCGGTCAGCGCCGGCATGTAGACGTCCAGGATCAGCAGATCCGCCGTATTTTCCCGGAACCACCGCAAAGCGGACCGGCCGTCCCGAAATTCCCGGGCCACACGGAACCGTCGGTCCCGCTCCACAAAGCCCCGGTTGAGCAGGGCGATCATGGGATCGTCCTCTATAATGACCGTCTGATAGCTCATGTGCGCTCCTCTCCCTCCAGGGGCTGGTAGAAGGACACATAGAATACCGCCCCCACTGCACGCTCGCTCTCCACCCGGATCTGCCCGTGGTAGGTGTCCACCACCTCCTTGACCAGAGAGAGGCCTGTGCCGCGGTCCTCCCCCTTGGTGGAAAAGCCCTTTTCAAAAATGTGGGGCCGCACGGCGGGATCGATCCCCAGCCCCGTGTCCTCCACGCACAGGAAAAGCCCCTTCTCCGTCTCCTGGATGGAGACGGTGATCTCCTTTGGCTGGCGGCCCGACTGGTTGAGGCTGTCGATGGCGTTGGCAATGAGGTTGCCCAGCACCGACACCAGCGCCGCACTGGGCAGGAAACGGCCCGCGGCGCTCAGCTGGCTGTCCGCCCCCAGGATCAGCCGGATCCCCAGCTCCGCCGCCCGGCTGGTCTTGCCCACCAGCAGCGCCGCCACCGTGGGATCCTTGATCCGGTCCATGACGCGGCTCACCGCCTGCTGCTGGGTGCGGGTGATCTCCATGATATAGTCCTGGGCCATATCGTACTGCTCCATCTGCAGCAGGCCGTGGATCACATGGAGCTTGTTCATAAACTCGTGGGTGTAAGCCCGCATGGCCTCCACCATGTGGCGCACCCCCGTCAGGTCCTCTGCCAGCTGCGTCACCTCGGTGCGGTCCCGGAAGATGGCAACCGCCCCCACCACCTTCCCGTCCTGCCGGATGGGCAGCCGGTCAGCCAGCACACGGCCGCCGGGGAGAAAATCAATGCTGACGTTGCGCTCCGGCTTTCCCGTCCGCAGCAGCCGCTCCAGCCTGGTGGCGCGGCTGTAGTCCTGGATGGGCCGCCCCAGGGCCGCCTCCCTGTCCCGGATGCCGTACAGCTGCGCCGCGGCCTGGTTGATATAGATGATGCGGGCGCTGTGGTCGATGGCGATGATCCCCTCCTCCAGAGACTCCAGCACCACCTCCTGCCGCCGGAACAGGCGGCTGAAGTCCTCCGGCTCATAGCCCAGCAGGGACTGCTTGATCCGGCGGGAGACCCGGCTGGACAGCAGCATGGCAAACAGGCAGGCTGCAGCCGCAATCAGCAGAAACTGGAGAAGTGTGGACCAGACCAGCATCCGGATATTCCGGGTATAGATCCCGGCGGCGACAAAGCCGATCACATTGCCTGCCTCGTCCGTGACAGGGGCAAAGGCGCAGCGCTCCGCCTGGCTGAGCCCCTCCGCCCCTGCCACATAGGTCGTGCCCTGCAGCGTCTCCTTCCAGGCGGTTCCGCTGTAGACTGCGCCGATCTGCCGGTGGTCCTGGCTGTAGACAAGCGTGCCTGCCTGGTCCCCCACCAAAATCACATCCACGTTTTCAATCGTCTCCACCGCGCCATCCAGGTAGTCCGTGAGCCACTCGCTCTCTGTCTCGCCGGACAGCACCAGCCTGGCCTGGGGCAGCTGCGCGATGATCTGCGCGAGATTGGTCAGATTGCTGTCAATGGAGTGGTACTCGATGCGGACGGTGATAAGCATCGTTCCCACAAAAGCCAGCACCGCTGTAGCGATCACCAGCGTAAGGTTCATACGCGTCAGCTGGCGATGGATGGAGTGTCCCTTTTCCTGCTGCATGCCGTTCCTCCCTTCCAGATCTTGGCGGGGCAGCGCCCCATCTCCTGCCTATTATTATGGCCGTGTTTCAACCGGAGGATCCCTATAGTACATACTCCATGTAGCTCTATGCAACCTATATGGCCTATATGACACTCTATAACCCGCCTTATGTAACAATATAACCTATATAATATAGTATACCGTAGAAACTGTGCTTATGTCAAACGTTCTTAACGGTTCTTAACAGATTTGTTTTTTTTAGTCGATTTATTTTGTTTACTTTCTTAAGTCTTCCGATTTTCTCCTGATGCGAGTAAAGTGGGGGCCGATGCGTCAGGAGGTGAGACTATGGAGCATATCAAGGAAGAATTGACAGCACAGCTGGAAAATCCAACCGCTTTTACCATCCCCATTTTCGGCGGCATCCCCGTCAGCCAGTCGGTGCTTGTCAGCTGGATTTTAATTGCAGCGCTCACCATTGCGGTGATCCTCATGACCCGGAGACTCAAGCAGGAAAACCCCGGGAAGGTCCAGCTGGTCCTGGAGTACTTTGTGGATTTTATGAACAACTTCTGCCTGAACAACATCGGCAGACACGGCAGGGCCTTTGCGCCGTGGCTGGGAACGGTGGGTCTGTTCATCGGCCTGTGCAACCTCAGCGGGCTGTTCGGCCTGGTGCCGCCCACCAAGAACCTGAATGTGACGGCGGCCCTGGCGCTGACCAGTGTGGTGCTGATCTACGGCGCCGCTTTCCGCTACAAGGGCCTCAAGGGCGGGCTGCACCAGTTTATTGAGCCGGTAGCTATCATGCTGCCCATCAATATCATGGAGGTTGCCATCCGCCCGCTGAGCCTGTGTATGCGGCTGTTCGGCAACGTGCTGGCCGCGTTTGTGGTCATGGAGCT
>CAJFPI010000054.1 GCA_904398675.1 uncultured Oscillospiraceae bacterium | reverse complement strand
TCATTTTGCGGAGATCGGCTTTTCTCTGGATGCGGCCTTTGATGTCTCTCCCTCGCTTGTCGGCACCACCGTGAACGGCATCCTTGTACGGGATATGAAGGATCTGGCGGAATACTGCAGGGAGCATATGCCGGATGTGGCGATTTTGACGGTCCCGCAGTCTGTCGCCCAGTCCACCACAGATCAGCTGGTGTCGCTGGGGGTGCGGGGATTCTGGAATTTTACCAACAAGGAAATCGCCAGCGACAGTGCGGAGATCCAGGTGGAAAGCGTTCATTTTGCTGACAGCCTCCTGACACTGAGCTACAGGATCAGCAAACGATGAGGAAACTGTTATGAAGAAACGAGCAATCGTCCTGATTCTGGCGTTGGTCATCTGTCTGGGAACAGCGGTCTGGGCTGCGGATGGAGAGGCGCTGGTCTCCCTCTCCTATCTGCGCGGCACATTTACCGACGGGTTTCTCGCCCAGCTGGATGGGAGCGGCGACAGGATTTACGAAAAGGCACAGCAGCAGGTGGACGCTATTGCCGCCCAGGCAGGCCTTGGGCCGGAGGGGGCAGTTTCCCAGCTGACGGAGGTCTCTCTCAAAGAGATGGACCGCCTCACAGCGTCAGCCGGCGCCGTGGTGCTGCCCCTGGCAGGATCTCTGCAGGTGACGTTTTCCGCAGGTACTGTTGTGGACGCCACGGAGGGCCGGGAGCTCAGCTCGGGTACACTGCTCTCCCCCAGTCACCGCTATGTGGTGGCGGAGGGTACCTCCGCCGTTTTCACAGTGGCCTCCCAGGTGGCGGTCTTCCAGTATGAGGGAATCTGCTCTATCACTGAGTCTGCAGAGACAGTGGACTACATCGCCATGGCGGACGCTCTGAAGGCGCTGCATCTGTTTCAGGGCAGCGACACCGGCTATGGAAACGGATACAATCTGGACCGCTATCCCACCCGGCTGCAAGCTCTGGTCATGTTTCTCCGGGTGCTGGGAGAGGAGGATGCCGCTCTGGCCTACACCGGCAGCCACCCCTTTACTGATGTTCCCTGGGGCGACAGCTATGTGGCCTATGCCTACAGCAAAGGATATACCAACGGATATGGCGACGGGCGGTTTGGGAGCGATAATCCCGTGAGTGCCGCATCTTATGTAGAGTTTCTCCTTCGGGCCCTGGGCTACAGCACCGCCGGAGTGGACGACTGGCGCACCTCCCTCACCCGCGCCGTTGGCTGCGGGCTTATCACAGATGGGGAGCGGCAGGCGCTGGAAAGCGGAGAGTTTTACCGCGCCCAGGTGGTCTATCTCTCCTACCGTTCTCTGGATGCTCCTGTCAGCGGCACGGCTGAACAGCTGGGCGACCGGCTGGTCCGGCAGGGGCTTTTTACAGCCAGTCAGCTGCAGGCGGCCCGTTCCGGCGTCTCACCGGTCCGTCTTGGCTGAGAAGAGGTACACTTTCACGCCCCGCGCATACTATGGAACTGAGACCGAGATTTCGGGCACTCAACGCTTAGGAGGTTTCATGTATGTGCAATAGCAACGGTTTCTTTGGCGGCGGCAATTGCTGCTGGATCATCATCCTGATCATCATCCTGTGCTGCTGCTGCGGCAACGGCAGCGGCAATGGCTGCGGCTGCGGCAATTCCATCGGCGGCGGCAGCTGCTGCTGATCGGCGGCAATCAACATAAGGGAATCTGCCCGACGAAACGTATGCGCCGGGATCGAAGGATCCCGGCGCATACCGGGAAGGTGGTCCATGCCGAAAGGCATGGGCCGCCTCTGCTTTTGCATGAAACAGCGGGCCGTGCCGCTACAGGCTTTTCCATTCCGGCGTCATCCAGGAAGGTCTGGGGCGCTGCTTTTCCTGTGCAGCCTGACAGCGCTTTGCCTCTTGACAAGCCTATTCCAGTAGTCTACTATATATCCTGGAATAGAGCGATAGAGACACAAGATATAGTAGGAGGGGCGCACAATGTCCAATCACATTGAAAAATTGAAAAAACGGGACGGCAGGCTGGTAGACTTTGACAAGGAGAAGATCGCTGTGGCCATCAACAAGGCGTTTCAGGCCACCTACAAGCCCGATCAGATGGACACTGCCCGCACCCTGGCCGGCGAGGTGGTGGCCGCGCTGGAAGTGGAGGGGCTGGACGTTCCGGATGTGGAGCATGTGCAGGACATTGTGGAGCGGGTTCTCATGGACAGCGGCTATGTCCAGACGGCCAAGGCTTACATCCTCTACCGCAACGAGCGAAGCCGCGCCCGGGAGATGAACACGCGGCTGATGAAGATTTATGAGGACATCACCTTTGCCGACGCCATCGACTCCGACATCAAGCGTGAAAACGCCAATGTCAACGCTGACACCGCCATGGGTGCCATGCTCAAATACGGCAGTGAGGGCGCCAAGCAGTTTTACCAGATGTTCCTTTTGAAACCGGAGCACGCCAAGGCCCACCGGGAGGGGGATATCCATATCCACGATCTGGATTTTTACGCCCTCACCACCACCTGTTGCCAGATCGACATCAAAAAGCTTTTTGCCGGCGGCTTTTCCACCGGCCACGGCTGCCTTCGGGAGCCGAATGACATCGCCTCCTACTCCGCCCTGGCCTGTATTGCCATCCAGTCCAATCAGAATGACCAGCACGGCGGTCAGTCCATCGTCAATTTTGACTACGGTATGGCCGACGGGGTGCGCAAGACGTTTGCAAACGCCTACAGCCGCAATCTGGCAAAATGCCTAGTGCTGCTGCAGAATGCGGAGGACCCGGAGGATAATCTGAAGGCCCTGCGGAAGTCTATCGCGGAAAAGACAGGGCTGGAGCCCCGTCTGGAGCACTATGAGGACTATCTGCGTGCGGAGCTGCCCTATCTGGCTGAACGGTACGGGGATGAGGCAGAAATGGCAAGGTGTCAGCGGCAGGCAATCCGTTTTGCCGAGAAGGAGACCAACCGGGCTGCCTATCAGGCGATGGAGGCTCTTTTGCACAATCTCAACACCATGCATTCACGCTGCGGCGCCCAGACGCCTTTCTCCTCCATTAATTATGGAATGGACACCTCTCCCGAGGGACGGATGGTCATGCGGAATCTGCTCCTTGCCACCGAGGCGGGACTGGGACATGGGGAGACGCCGATCTTCCCCATCCAGATCTTCCGGGTGAAGGAGGGCGTCAATTATAACAAGGAGGATCCCAACTACGATCTGTTCCGCCTGGCCTGCCGCTGCAGCGCCAAGCGCCTGTTTCCCAACTTCGCTTTTCTCGACGCGCCCTTTAACCTGCAGTATTATGACCCCAGCCGCCCGGAGACGGAAATTGCCTACATGGGCTGCCGTACCCGTGTGATCAGCAATGTCTATGACCCCAGCCGCCAGCAGTGCAACGGCCGGGGCAACCTGAGCTTTACCACCATCAATCTCCCCCGCCTGGCTATCAAGGCCAAGGGAGATATCGAGCTGTTTTTCGATGAGCTGGATGACAAGATGAATCTCTGCATCGATCAGCTGATGGACCGTTTCGAGATCCAGTGCCGGAAAAAGGTGTACAACTTTCCCTTCCTCATGGGACAGGGGGTGTGGCTGGACAGCGAGAAACTGAGCTGGACCGACGAAGTCCGGGAGGTTCTGAAACACGGCACGCTGTCCGTCGGCTTTATTGGCCTTGCGGAGACGCTGGTCTCCCTCACGGGTGAGCATCACGGCGAGAGCGAGCGCAGCCAGCGGCTCGGCCTGGAGATCATCGCCCGGATGCGGGCCAGAATGGACGAGGAGTGTCAAAAGACGGGGCTGAACTTCTCCCTGCTGGCCACCCCGGCAGAAGGGCTCAGCGGCCGCTTTGTGGCCATTGACCGCAAGCGGTTCGGCGTGATCCCCGGCGTCACGGACCGGGAGTTTTACACCAACAGTTTCCATATCCCCGTCTACTATCCCATCTCCGCCTTTGACAAGATCAAAAAGGAGGCGCCCTACCACGCCCTTACCAATGCCGGGCATATCAGCTATATCGAAATGGACGGCGATCCGCTGAAGAACCTGGACGCCTTTGAGAAGGTTGTCCGGTGCATGAAGGAGGCCGGTATCGGCTATGGCAGCGTCAACCATCCGGTGGACCGGGATCCGGTCTGCGGCTACACCGGCATTATTGATGATGTCTGCCCAGGCTGCGGGCGGCGGGAGGACGACGGCGGGCGTCCCTTTGAGCGGATCCGCCGGATCACCGGCTACCTGGTGGGCACCATGGACCGCTGGAACGATGCCAAGACGGCGGAGGAAAAGGCCCGGGTCAAGCACGGGATCTGAGGGGAGAAACCCGATGCGGCAGCGGTCCATGGCCGCTGCCCCGCGGCGTCCAAGCGCTTTGGCGCAGACAAAGCCTTGCTGCCGGTGAAATTCACTTTCACCGCGCAGTTCTGTATCCACGGGGTCCCCGCGGCATCAGAATGCCGCAGGGCCGCTGGAACGACGCGAAAACGGCGGAGGAAAAGGCCCGGGTCAAGCACGGGATTTGATTCTCCCAGACATAGGAGGACGCAATGCAATGAAGGATTACCGACGCCCTGATCCCCTGTTTTCCCTGTGCGGGCTCAACTGCGGTCTGTGCCCCATCCACCACATGGACCGGGGCTGCCCCGGCTGCGGCGGTGGAGAGGGACATCAGTCCTGCAAGGTGACCCGCTGCAGCAGAGAGCACGGCGGCCCGGAATACTGCTCCCGCTGCGCCGATTTTCCCTGTGAGCGCCTGCAGACGCTTACGCAGTACGACTCCTTCCTCCCCACCCGCAATATGCTCCGGGATCTGGAGACGGCGGATCGCATTGGCATCGCTGCCTATCGTCAGCGCTTGGATGAGAAGATCTCCATGCTGCAGTGGCTCTTAACACACTGTAACGACGGAACGCGCAAGTCATTTTACTGTACAGTTATCAATCTGCTGGAGCTGCCTGTGCTGCGGGATGCGATGGCTCGGATCCACCGCGAGACAGCGGGGCTGGACGATCTCCCCGCCCGTGCAGAGGCGGCGGTACGTCTTCTCAAGGAGGCCGCTGCCGGCAGCGGCGCAGATTGGCGGCTGCACAAGCCGCCCCGGAAAACATAGCGCTGTCGGGAAGGATGGTATGATATGCGGATCTATGGCCTTGTTCAGGACTCCATTGTGGACGGCCCCGGACTTCGCTTTGCCTGTTTTGTTCAGGGCTGTCCCCACCGGTGTCCCGGCTGTCACAACCCGGACTCCCACAACAGCAGCGGCGGTAAGGAAATGGATGTAGAGCAGGTCATTCAGACCATGCGCTCCAATCCGCTTACTGACGGGCTGACCCTCTCCGGCGGAGAGCCTATGGAGCAGGCAAAGGAGTGCCTGCGCTTGGCCCAGGCGGCTCACGGCGCCGGCCTCAACGTCTGGTGCTACACCGGATATACCTATGAATTTCTCCGGAAAGCAGGTACACCAGAGCAAAACGCACTGCTGGAGGCGATCGATGTGCTGGTGGACGGCCCCTTCCTTCTGGAGGAACGGACACTGTCTCTCCCCTGGCGGGGAAGCCGCAACCAGCGGTTAATTCATGTGCCTGCCTCCCTGGCTGCCGGCGCAGTCATCACTCTTCCGGACTGAATGCCGCCGGTATCCCTTCCATTGGCCATTCACTATCATGTTATTATATGGGGACACGGAATCCAGATTCCGTGTCCCCAATCTTCTGCTCGGCACTTCGCGCTGTAGAAAACGAAATCTCTTTTCACTTTGTTAAAATTTTATCCCCCTGGGGATCTTGCGGCAGAGCGCTGCAGCCGCTACAATGATAAGAAATTTACGTTATGGCATCACAAGCAGCATGAGAGGAGGGCATCAAATCCTGCAACAGATCTTTTCATCCCGTTCCATCGTTTCTGCCGCTTGTACTGCGGCTATAGCACAACGGGAACCGGCTGGCCAATGGTCAGGGTATCCGGCGTCACCAGGCAGTCATAGGCACAGACCTTCACGCCCACGGCGGCAGCCTCCCGCAGGGCCTGGCCGAAGGCCGGGTGGGTGGCGTCGTTGGGACGGAAATGACTGACGCCTTTCATCTGAATCACAAAGAATACCGCCGCACCGTACCCTTCCGCTGCTGCCCGCTGCAGCTCCCTCAGGTGCTTGACGCCACGCTCTGTGGGGGCGTCCGGAAAACGGGCCTCTCCCCCCTCCTCCAGCGTCACACCCTTCACCTCTACAAAGGTACTGCCCTCTCCCGTCTCCAGGCGAAAGTCAAAGCGGGAGGCGCCATAGGTGCTCTCCGGCCGGATGGACCGAACATCCGGAAGGAAATTTCCCGCCGCAGCCCACTCCTGGAAAACGCGGTTGGGCGCCTGGGCATCCATATTGATGAGAAGGCCTCCCTTTTGAACGGCTACAAGGTCATACTTTGTCTTGCGCCTGGGGTTGTCTGACCGCTCCAGATAGACTGTTGCCCCAGGTACCAGCAGCTCCCGGCAGCGGCCGGTGTTTTTCACATGGCAGACCTCCTCCCTGCCCGCCAGGGCCACATGGGCGATAAACCGGTTCGGGCGGCAAAGGAACACGCCCTCTTTTATGTGAGAATACTGCATTGCTCCCGATTCCTTTCAAAAGCATTTTTCTTCAGCATACCAAGGAGCGAGGGGAGATGCAAGGAAAATATTGATGAAAGCATGGATACCGCAAATGCACTGCGCCGGCTCAAAAAGCAGCAGAAACTTCCTGTACGCAGCCCTTTTTTATCTAAGCGACACCATCCGGTGCAGTATCGCCGGGGGCGGCAGAGGCTTGATTTTATGATGCAGATATATGGCAAAAAAACGAAAAATCAGGAATTGCTATTGAACTCTTTTTCCATTTCTGCTATAATCGAAATATCTATGCGGCAGTTGTTATTCTGTGAATTTCAGCTGCAAAGCAGCGCTGTTTCTCAAGAAATTCTTGAGAAAAGGCGCGGGAAACTGTGAAGGAGGAGACGCCAATGTCCAACTGGTTCGTCGTGTTGATGGGCGTCGGCACCGTGTTTGTCGGCCTGATCTGCATCGTTGTCCTCAGCTATGTGATGAGCGCTGTCTGCCGGATCGGCAGCAAGCGCTCGGATGCGGCTGTTGAGGAGAGTGCAGTCCCCACCCCAGCGCAGACGATTCCCAATCGCCAGGCGATGATTGCCGCTGTATCCGCCGCTGTCGCGGAGGATCTGGGTACGGATATCGCCGGCATCCGCATTTTGTCCGTGAAGAAACTATAAGTGAGGAGAGGAAAGAAACATGAAAAAGTACAAGGTCAATGTAAACGGTTCTGTTTATGAGATCACCCTTGAGGTGATGGATGGCGCTCCCGCCGCCGCGGCTGCCCCCGCTGCGCCTGCTGCCGCTCCGGCTGCTCCGGCTGCTGCGCCCGCTCCTGCTGCTGCTCCTGCCGCCGCTCCCGCCGGCGGCGAGAAGATCACCTCCCCCATGCCCGGCACCATTTTGTCTGTAAACGTGCAGAATGGCTCCGCTGTGAAGAAGGGTGATGTGCTGATGATCCTGGAGGCTATGAAAATGGAGAACGAGATCATGTGTCCCTGCGACGGCACAGTTCTCTCTGTCAACACCACCAAGGGGTCTACTGTTGAGTCCGGTACTCTCCTGTGCGTGATCGGTTAACCGAGCGTACTGAGGAGGGGCAACTATGGAAGCAATTATTAATTTTATCCAAGACACCGGTTTCTATATGATCGGCGCAGAAGGAGATTGGAAGTCCATTGTGATGATCCTGATTTCCTTTGTGCTGATGTATCTGGCCATTGTCAAGAAGTTTGAGCCGCTGCTGCTGCTGCCCATTTCCTTCGGCATGCTGGCCACCAACCTGCCCGGCGCGGAGATGTACCACGAGATCCTCTTCGCCGGCGGACATATCAACTGGGAGCTCTTCGGCGGACAGCCCATGACGGCCCAGCTGCTCTCTGAGCTGAGCGACGCAGGCGTATCCGAGGCGATTTTGAGCGCCTACCCGGTGGGCACCACTATCACCACCGGTCTCATTGATGTGCTGTACCTGGGCGTCAAGCTGGGCGTCTATCCCTGCCTGATCTTTATGGGTGTGGGCTCCATGACAGACTTTGGCCCCCTGATCGCCAACCCCAAGAGCCTGCTGCTGGGCGCCGCAGCCCAGCTCGGCATCTTTATGACCTTTGTCGGCTGCCGTCTCATGGGCTTTACCGCCCAGGAGGCCTCCTCCGTGGGTATCATCGGCGGCGCAGACGGCCCCACCGCCATCTTCGTCACCACCCGTCTTGCCCCGGAGCTGCTGGGTCCCATCGCCGTGGCGGCCTACTCCTACATGGCGCTGGTGCCTGTGATCCAGCCGCCCATTATGCGCCTTCTGACCACCAAGGCGGAGCGGAAGATCGTTATGAAACCGCTGCGTGAGGTCAGCAAGCGTGAGAAGATCGTCTTCCCCATCGTCGTTACTGTGTTTGTCGCTCTGCTGGTCCCCTCCGCCGCCCCGCTGATTGCCTGCCTGATGCTGGGTAATCTCTTCAAGGAGAGCGGCGTTGTGGAGCGCCTGACCAAGACAGCCGGCAACGAGCTGATGAACATTGTCACCATCTTCCTGGGCCTGAGCGTGGGTGCTACGGCTACGGCCACCACCTTCCTGTCCGCCCAGACGCTGCAGATCCTCGTCATGGGTGTCGTGGCCTTTGGTTTCGGTACCGCCGGCGGCGTGCTCCTGGCCAAGATCATGAACCTGTTCCTCAAGGAGAAGATCAACCCCCTCATCGGCTCTGCCGGCGTGTCCGCCGTGCCCATGGCGGCCCGGGTCTCCCAGGTGGAGGGACAGAAGGCCAACCCCGGCAACTTCCTGCTGATGCACGCCATGGGCCCCAACGTAGCCGGCGTGATCGGCTCGGCCATTGCCGCCGGTGTGCTGATGGCCCTGTTCGGCTGATCCACAGAAAGGAGGAACCACAATGGAAACAATGGAATTTCTGTCCAACAAGCCTCTGAAAATTACGGATACCATCCTGCGTGACGCCCACCAGTCCCAGGCGGCCACCCGCATGACCATTGAGGACATGCTCCCCGCCTGCGAGATCCTGGACTCCATCGGCTACTACTCTCTGGAGTGCTGGGGCGGCGCCACCTTTGATGTGTGTATGCGCTTTTTGAAGGAGGATCCCTGGGAGCGGCTGCGTACGCTGCGCAAGCATCTGCCCCACACCAAATTGCAGATGCTCTTCCGGGGGCAGAACATCCTGGGCTACAAGCACTACGCTGACGACGTGGTAGATGCTTTCTGCCGCAAAAGCGTGGAGAACGGCATTGACATCATCCGCATCTTTGATGCCCTCAACGATGTGCGAAATCTGGAGCAGGCCATCAAGTCCACGAAAAAATATGGCGGCCAAGTGGAAGCCACCCTTAGTTACACCATCTCCCCCATCCACAGCGAGGATTACTTTGTCAAACTGGCCAAGGAATTGGAGCAGATGGGGGCCGACACGCTGTGCATCAAAGATATGGCGAACCTTCTCTTGCCGATGGAGGCCTATTCTCTGGTCAAGCGTCTGAAGGAAAATGTGAAGATGCCGATCCATCTCCACACCCACAATACCACCGGAACCGGCGATATGGTCTACTTGATGGCCGCCTATGCCGGAGTCGACATTGTAGATACCGCCCTGAGTCCGCTGGCCAACGGCACCTCCCAGCCTGCCACCGAGTCCCTGGTGGCCACGCTGAAGGGCACTGCCCGGGACACGGGCCTGGATCTCAACAAGATGTCCGAGGCCGCCGTCCACTTCCGCAAAGTAGCCCAGCGGCTGAAGGATACGGGCGCGCTGGATCCCAAAGTCCTGAATGTAGATACCAATACCCTGCTCTACCAGGTCCCCGGCGGGATGCTTTCCAACCTCATCAGCCAACTCAAGCAGGCCGGCAAGGAGGACAAGTACTACGACGTGCTGGCGGAGGTGCCCCGTGTCCGCGAGGACTACGGCTATCCCCCACTGGTGACTCCCTCCTCCCAGATTGTCGGCACCCAGGCGGTAATGAACGTCATTATGGGCGAGCGGTACAAGACCTTTACCAAGGAGTCCCGGGCCATGCTCAAAGGCGAATATGGCGCCCTGCCCGGCAAGGTCAATGAGGAGGTCCGCGCCAAGGCCGGCATCCAGCCGGAGGACGTGATCACCTGCCGTCCTGCGGATCTGCTGGAGCCGGAACTGGAGAAGTACAAGGAGGAGTTTCAAAACATCGCCAGGAGCGAGGAGGATGTCCTATCCCTGGCCCTCTTCCCCCAGGTGGCGGAGAAGTTTATCCAATGGCGGGACGGTCCTCACGAAGATCCAAAACCCGTCCCTGCTCCTGCCGCCCCCTCTGTCCCCGCGCCCAATGTGTCCGCCGATCCCGGCGCTGTGCGGGAACTGTATGTAGAGGATCTGGGATTCTGATTGATCTGACGCAAGGAAGAAGGCGCGCCGCTAAAAGCGGTGCGCCTTCTCTCTGTTTCATCCCCATATGTCTGGCAGTTCGCCGCTCCGTCAAAGGGCCATCCTGCCGATCACCTGCCGCAACTGTCTGGCAGAGTCGGAAAGTGCCTGGCGCTCCGCCCTGTTCAGCGGGATCTCCAGGATCTGTTCCAGGCCGCTGTCCCCCACAATCGAGGGGATGCTGAGGCATAACTGCCGCAGGCCGTACTCGCCCTCCAGTACCACGGATATGGGCAGCACGGCCCGCTCGTCCTTCATTATGCAGGACGCGATGCGGGCCACTGCCATAGCAATGCCATAGTAAGTTGCCCCCTTGCGGGTGATGATTGCATAGGCGCTGTCCCGAACACCTTCATAGGTTTCACGCAAAATCTGTTCCGGATTCTCCACCCCCTGCAGATGGAAAAAGGCCGGCAGGTCAATACCGGAGACGTTGGCACTGCTCCACACCGCCAGTTCGCTGTCCCCGTGCTCCCCAATGATGAAGGCGTGGACACTGCGG
>CAJFPI010000053.1 GCA_904398675.1 uncultured Oscillospiraceae bacterium | reverse complement strand
GGCTTTCCATGGTGGAGACTGCTGGACTCGAACCAGTGACCTCCTGCGTGTGAAGCAGGCGCTCTAACCAGCTGAGCTAAGCCTCCTTGTTTCACTTGTACCGCTCTTAAAATTCTGGTGCGGGTAACAGGATTTGAACCTGCACGGTCGCCCACCAGAACCTAAATCTGGCGTGTCTGCCAATTCCACCATACCCGCGTGATGTTGGTAGGAGAACTCGGTACAAGCGATAGTATAGCATAGAAATGCCCCTTGAACAAGAGGGAATTTTCGAGTATAATAGATAAAAATTAAACTGAAATTTTGTAGGAGATGTCAATAATGTCAAAAACACCCAGAGTTGCCGCCATCCACGATCTCTCCGGATTTGGGAGATGTTCCCTGACCATCGTAATTCCCGTGCTTTCAGCTATGGGCGTACAGTGCTGCCCGCTGCCAACGGCCTACTTATCCACCCATACCGGGGGCTTTACCGGCAATACCTTTTTGGATATGACAGATCAGCTGGCCGCCGCCATGGCCCACTGGAAATCTCTGCAGCTGACCTTTTCTGCGGTGTATACCGGCTTTATGGGCAATGCGCGGCAGATGGAGCTGGCCGCGGATTTTATCCGCTACGCCAGGGAATGGGGGAGCCTTGCGGTAGTGGATCCGGTAATGGGGGACCACGGCAGGCTCTACCGCACCTATACGCCGGAGATGTGCCGGGCCATGGCGGCCTTGGCGGAGGAGGCGGATCTCATCGTCCCCAACCGGACAGAGGCGGCGCTGCTGCTGGAGCTCCCCTATGAGGAGGCGTCTGCCCTGTCGCCGGAGGACGCGGTCCGGCAGTTGAGCCGCGGGGGACAGCGATCTGTGGTGCTCACCGGCGTGAGCACCCGGGAGGGGGGAACCGGCGCCGCATGCTATGACCGCTCTGACGGCACGGTTTCCTTTGTTCAGCGGGATTTTGTAGGGCGCGCTTTCCACGGCACGGGGGATCTCTTTGCCAGTGTGCTTACCGGGGCGTTGGTCCGGGGCGGCTCGCTTCGGGCGGCTGCGGAGTTGGCCGCCGAGTTTGTGGAGCTGTGCGCGGCACATACCGCGCCGCAGGATCTGCCGCTGCGGGAAGGAATCGATTTTGAGCCGCTTTTGGGGCAGCTGGCACGTCGCGCCCGTGGAGGAAAGGGGGACAAGGCGTGAAGGAACTGCTGCTGAAATATCGAAAACACCATATCTGGCTGGCTGCGGCTCTGGTCCCGCTGGTGCTGTTTGGCATTTTCCGGGGCAACCAGGCGCTGATGACATGGCTGGTGGACCATGTGACCCAGCCCTTCAAGCAGGCCTTGGGGGCGGTGACCTATCTCTTTCCCTTCCCTCTGGCGGAGCTTTTGTACATCGGCGCGGGGGTTTGGGCCTGCGTCTATCTGGTGCGCTCGGCGCTGCTGATCCGGCGCTGCCGCGGACAGAGGAAAACCATGGCCTACCGGCGGCTGCTGGGCCTTCTCTGCGCGGTGGTGACGGTAGTGGACTGGTTCTGCCTGGCCTGGGGGATCAACTACTGTGCCGACGGTTTTCAGGAGCGCAGCGGCATCACGGCGGAGGCGGTGACGGTGGAGGAGCTGTACCGGGTGACAGAATACTTTACGGAGCAGGTGAACGCCGCCTCTCAGGAGGTCCCCAGGAACGAAAACGGCCTTTTTTCCGCCGGCAGGGACGAGATCTTCGCCGCCAGCACGGAGATCTATGAAAACAGCTACGACGAGTTCCCCTTCCTCCGGCAGACGGACCGGGAGCCGAAACGGATGATCTTCTCCAAGCTCCTCAGCGCCATGGGTTTTACCGGCTATTATGCCGGCTTTACCGGGGAGTCTGTTTTGAATGTGGACAGCCCCACCTGCCTGCTCCCCGCCACCATCACCCACGAGCTGGCCCACCAGCGGGGCATTGCCTCAGAGCAGGAGTGCAACTTCCTGGCGGTTGTGGTCTCCACTGTCAGCGACAATCCCCTTTACATCTACTCCGGCTATCTCATGGGCTATATCCACCTCTCCAACGCCCTCTACCGGGCGGACAGGGAGCTGTGGCAGACCCTGCGGCAGGAGCTGGCGCCGGAGGTACTGCTGGATATCCAGTACAACAACGCCTACTGGGACCAGTGGGAATCTCCGGTGGACGCGGTGAGCCAGACGGTATATGACGCATTTCTGAAAGGCAATGGGCAGTCCGCCGGCATCCAGTCCTACGGGACGGTGGTGGATCTCCTGGTGGCTTACTATTGACGTGCCCGGAGCGGGCAGACCGAACAGGCGGCATTGCTGCGGCTGCCGTCCTGGAGATGACGCCTGCAGCCCGCCGACGGAATTAAAAAAGAGATCTGCCGCAAAGCTTTGGCTTTGCGGCAGATCTTTACAGTAGGATGCCAAGGCGGCTCGCAGCAACGGCTGCGAGCCGCCTTGTATCAGAGTTTCAGACCGGGAATGTTGAGGCCGCTGGTCAGCCCCTCCATACCCTTGTTCATGGCCTCCTCCGCCTGGCGGAGGGCCTCGTTGACCGCGCTGACGATCATATCCTGCAGGATCTCGGCGTCATCCGGATTCAGGGCCTCCGGATCGATGACCAGCTCCGTCAGCTCCTTTTTGCCGCTGACCGTGGCCTTCACCGTGCCGCCGCCCACTGTGGCGGAGAAGAAGGATTTCTCCACCTCCTCCTGGGCTCTGGCCATCTCCTGCTGCATCTTCATGATCTTCTGCTGCATCTGCGCCTGCTGGCGCATCATGTTGCCGGCGTTCATCCCGGCCATCCCCTTGGGGAATCCTCCTTTTGCCATGGCTTTTTCCTCACTTTACAGTAAAATTATCAAATTGGTTGCCCCGGTGGATCAGCGCGTCCAGCTTGTCCGACGCTCCATTGGGGGCGGGGCTGTCTGCCGCGGCGGCAGATGGGGCATCCTTGGGCGGCGTCCCCACCGTAAAGGCCACAGCGATGGGGCGGCCCTGGTCCTGGGACGTCACCTCCTGCAGAACAGACTGCACCTTGACATTGTGCAGCTGCGTCTTGGTGAAGTCGCTGGCGCAGACCACCGTCAGAAGGTCCCCCTCCAGGGTGCCGTGGGCGCCGTCGAGAAAGGCCCGGTACATGGCGGGCAGCTGGCTCTTATAGGCGTCAATCAGCCGCTCCCACAGGCCGGAAACTGCGCCGGCGGCAGAGGGGGGCGGAGCAGGAGAAACAGGCGGCGGGGCAACAGGCGCGCTGTCTGCCGGGATAACCGGTTCCCGCTCCAGCGGCGGCTCCTCCCAGGGAATGTCGTCTGCCGATGCGGGGCCGGACGGGGGAGGGGAGGCCGCCTGCGGCGGAGAAGAAACCGGCTGGGGGGGCCGCACAGGAGTCGGCGTTCCGCCGCCGGCCATGGCCCTCTCCAATCGGGAGACCCGGGCGCTCAGTGCGGTCAGATCCCCGCAGAGGCTGTCGTCACACAGCCGGAGCAGGCACAGCTCCGCGTCGGTGCGGCGGCTGGTGCTCAGCGGCAGAGCGGCAGTGGTATCCTGGAGCAGGGAGGTAATATGGATCAGGCGCTGGGGGGAGGCCAGAGCAGCCAGGGGCTCCATAACAGCGGCGCTGTAGCCGCCGCTGAGCAGGGCCTCGCCGCCCTCCGGCGCGGTCATGCGGATCAGAAGGTCCCGGGCCAGAGTAGAGAGCTCCCCCAAAAGCGCCCCTACCTCCTTGCCGCTGCTGTAGAGCTGGTGGAGGAGGAGCAGGGCGGCCTGCTGGTCCCGGCGGAGAATGTGCTCCATCATCTGGGCTGTCTGGAGGTTGCCGGCAAGGCCCAGCACATCCAGCACCCGTGCCTCGTCGATAGTCCCCCCAGCGGCAGCGCACTGATCCAGAAGGCTCAGCGCGTCCCGCAGGGCCCCGTCGGAGAGGCGGGAGAGCACTGCCGCGCCGCTCTCCGTCAGAGCGATCTCCTCCGCCCGGGCCACAAACAAGAGCCGCTGGGCGATATCCTGGGGGGAGATGCGCTTGAAGGCAAAGCGCTGGCAGCGGGAGAGGATGGTGGCGGGCACCTTGTGCAGCTCCGTGGTGGCCAGAATGAAGATCAGGTGCCTTGGCGGCTCCTCCAGAATTTTCAGAAGAGCGTTGAAGGCGGCCATGGAGAGCATGTGGACCTCATCGATGATGTACACCCGATAGCGCACATGGGCCGGGGCGTAGATGGCCTCGTCCCGCAGGGCGCGGACATGGTCCACGCCGTTGTTGGACGCGGCGTCCAGCTCCAGAACATCCAGCAGGCTGCCGTTATCGATCCCCAGGCAGGAGGGACACTGGTTGCAGGGATCGCCGTTTACCGGGTGTTCGCAGTTGACCGCCTTGGCCAGGATCTTGGCGCAGGTGGTCTTCCCGGTGCCGCGGGTACCGGTGAAGAGATAGGCGTGGGAGAGGTGGTCCTCCGCCACCTGGCGCTGCAGGGTCTGGGTGATGTGCTGCTGCCCAATGACGTCGGAGAAGGTTTTGGGCCGCCATTTGCGGTAGAGCGCCTGGTACATGGGAAGGACTCCTTTCCGGCCCCGGGAGGGGCCTCAGCATCAAAGCCAGGGGCGGCCGGCCCCTGAAAAAAGAGAAAAACCCTCCGCAAGCATCCCCTCAGAATCGGCACCCTCGCGGCACATGGTGTTCCGCTTAATGCTGCTCGGTTCCCCGCCTGACAT
>CAJFPI010000052.1 GCA_904398675.1 uncultured Oscillospiraceae bacterium | reverse complement strand
GTGGCTGAACCAGCTGTCCGCCTTGGCCCCGTGCCAGTGCTTCACCTCCGGGGGGATGACGATGACGGTGCCGGGGGTCAGGCTGACGGCCTCCCTGCCGGCCTCCTGATACCAGCCCTCGCCGGCAGTGCAGATAAGGATCTGCCCGCCGCCGCTTTTGGCGTGGTGGATGTGCCAGTTGTTGCGGCAGCCCGGCTCAAAGGTGACGTTGGCCAGCCCCACCGCGCTCTCGCCGGGGCGGGTGAGGGGGTTCAGATAGGAGTTGCCGATAAAATACTGGGCGAAGGCGGTGTTAGCCTGTCCCTGGCCAAATACATTCTGCTGATCAAAGGCGGCTTTATCCTGGATCTTCATGTTAAATTCCTCCTTTATGGATTTTAGAAATAAACGATCACATCATTGGGGCGGCGTCAGCCATTCTTTGCCGCCTGCTGCTTGCGGATGTGGTGGCGGAGATAGTCCAGCCGCTCCAGCTGCTTTTCACGGAAATGGATCTCATCCAGCATATGCGCCCGCTTTTTTTCCAGCATCTGCAGGCGCTGGCCCTCCGTTCCGTCCTGCTCCAGCAGCAATTTCATGTAGGCCTCGATTTCGGGGCTTTCAAACCCCACGTCGTGCAGTGTCATGATCAGGCTCAAACGCTCCAGATCGGTATCGTCATACTGCCATGCGCCCATTACCTTTTTCACCGCGCCGCACAGCCCCCAGCTCTCATACTCCCGCAGGATCTCCATGGGAATGCTGTAGTACCCGCTTGCCTCATAGATTGTCACTCCATCACTCCCTTCCGGTGGTTCAGACAGCCGCAGCCTCCCGGCAGGGGGCCTGCGGCGGCATCTGACCGCATTGCGGCGGCATCTGCCGTGTGCGCTGTGCGCCGCCGCCGCTGAAATGGCAGGCGAAACAAGCGCCGCAGAACGGATCTGCCTTGTTTCCCTGCGGTAAGAAACAGGTGCCTTCCAAAAGCATCTCTATTGTAGTTCGCCTGTAGAGAAATGTCTAATGCTTATATTAAATGTCAGATGATACCTGATATGTATTTTTTGCAATAGTCGATCCATGCCGCCGCCGCAGGGGAAAAGACCTGTGCCTTTTTCCATACGAGCACAGTGCCGGAGCCCAGCACCGGGGCCAGCGGAACGAACCGGAGGCCGCTGTAAATGCAGTCGAGCTTCAGGGTGAGGACGCAGCTGCCGCTGTCCCGGGCCAGACAGGCCAGGTTGTAGAGAAGGTTGCCTGCGGCCGTTATGCGGAGAGTCTCCGCGTATGGCCCAAACCAGTTGAGCAGTTCATTCCGCACGGTCTCCCGTTCCGGTATGATCAGCGGCACGGCTGCCAGATCCGCCGGGCCTACATTTTCCTTGGCCGCCAGCTCCGAATCCTCCCTGACCAAAACGCCCCATTGCTCCCGGACAGGCGTGCGGATAAAGCTGTATCTGGCAATGTCAACCGGCTCCTGCAAAAGCCCTGCATCCAGCACGCCGCGCTCGATGCGCTCTTTGATATTGTCGGAGTTGCCGCTGTAGATGGTAAAATCCACCAGCGGGTTCGCCTCCTGAAAGGAGGTGAGCAGCCTTGTCAAATAGCGGGAGCTCTGCAGCTCTCCGCTGCCGATGGAGATTGTGCCCGACAGCTGCTCCCGCTCCAGGCGGAGCTCCTCCCGGGTCTTGTCAGCCAGCGACACAATTTCTTCCGCGCGGCGGCGCAGCAGCATACCCTCCTCCGTGAGGATAATGCGGTGCTTGCTGCGGTGAAACAGCGTAACGCCGAGCTCCTCCTCCAGCTGCATCAGCTGCCTGGACAGGGTGGGCTGGGTCAGATGCAGCAGGCTGGCCGCCTTTGTAATATTTTCCTCCCTGGCCACCATCAGGAAATATTTCAATACGCGGATCTCCACAAAATATCACTCCTTTCCATTCAAGAATATCATGATAAATGCGGAGAATCAATATGGATAGGCGCATACAAGGCATGTCCTGCATTTCTTGACAGCCGCAGCCGGGCATGGATGCAAAAATATCAGCTGATGCGGCGGGGGTGTGCGCGGCAGAGGGGGCTTTCGTTTCAGAGCTTTTGATTCCCCGTAGACCACACATGGGAGCCTTTGGCCGCGGCCGGGGTATTCTGGGCCATGACGCCCACCAGGGGATGGGGGACGTAGGGCTCCTCCAGATAGGCGCGCTCCTCCGCGGTCAGCTCCAGCTCCACCGCCTTGGCCACCCCCTCAATGTGGTGGAGCTTGGTGGCCCCCACCACAGGAGCGGTCACCTTGGTGAGCAGCCAGGCCAGGGAGATCTCCGTCATGGAGACGCCCCGCCGGTCGGCCAGCTCTGCCACCCGCCGGATAATGGGAGCATCCTGGTCCGTCATGCCGCCATATTTCATTTGTGCGTAGCTGTCCTCCTGAAGCCGCTTGGAGGTCTCTCCGGGGTGTTTGGACAGCCGCCCGCCGGCCAGAGAGCTGTAGGGCGTCATAGCGATGTTCTCCTCCCGGCAGAAGGGGGCCATCTCCCGCTCCTCCTCCCGGAAGATCAGGTTGTAGTGGCTCTGCACCGAGACGAACTTGGCAAAGCCCTCCCGCTCCGCCAGGGCGTTTGCCTTGCACAGCTGCCAGGCAAAGCAGTTGGAGATGCCGATGTACCGTGTTTTGCCCTCCTGCACCATCCGGTCCAGACCGTCCATGATGTCATAGAGGGGCGTCTGATAGTCCCACATGTGGTAGATATACAGGTCCACATGGTCCATCCCCAGGTTCTGAAGGCTCTTCTCCAACAGGCGGCGGATGTGTTCCTGTCCAGACACGCCGGCGGCGATCTCCTCGTTGGTCCGGGGGAGGAACTTGGTGGCCACCACCACCTCATCCCGCCTGGCGAAGTCCCGGAGAGCCCGGCCCAGGTACTGCTCGCTGGTGCCGCTCTGATAGCCGATGGCGGTGTCGAAGAAGTTGACGCCCAGCTCCAGCCCCCGCCGGATGATCTCTCTGGAATGCTCCTCGTCGATGGTCCAGCTGTGCTGGCCGTTGGAAGCGTCCCCAAAGCCCATGCACCCCATGCAGATGCGGGATACATTCAAATCTGATTTGCCCAATTGCGTGTACTTCATACATAGCCTCCGTTCCAAGATCGAATCTATATTGACCAAGTGTGATGGGGACCGGCGCTGTCCACTACCGTTTCCATCGCAGTTTTCGATCAAAGCATACTACCTTATACAAGAAATGTGAAATGCTTTTTTCAAATCCGCAGTCATACAAAAATCGAATTTATATAACGGGATCAAGCACAAGCAGCCTACCTATTCCATACGCTCAAGATCATACAAAATTCGTATTTCTCTAAATCCAATATAAGCATTAGACATTTCAAATTTC
>CAJFPI010000051.1 GCA_904398675.1 uncultured Oscillospiraceae bacterium | reverse complement strand
ATGGAGAGGATCCTCACGCCGTAGGAGAGCTCCGGGCTGACCCGGACCTCCACACGCTCGCCGGCCCGCCGCCCCATCAGCGCCCGCCCCACCGGGGACTCCTTGCTGATGAGCCCCTTCAGCGCATCCTGGCGCAGGGTGGTGACCAGGCGGATGGTCTGCTCCTTCTGCAGTTTCTCGTTGAAGAGCACCACCGTGTCGAAAAGGCCCACCACATCCGCGCCGGAGTCGGCGGAGATCACCTTCGCCGTGCGGATCATGTTCTGGAGATAGCGGATGCGGCTTTCGTTGCGGTTTTTCTCTTGCTTTGCCACCTTGTATTCGTAGTTCTCGCTGAGGTCGCCGAAGGCCCGGGCGGCCTGGACGTCAGCGATCAGCTGGGGCCGAAGTTTCTGGATCCGGTAGTCGATCTCCTCCTGCATCTTCTGGATATCCACCTTTGTCAGCTCATCGTGCATGACGCCGCCGCCTGCCTTTCCAAAAAGTCTTCCACTACTTTACCACCTTGCCGGGGAAAAAGCAAGGCTGCCGGAATTGCCTGACGGCGCATCTTGTGATAAAATACCGGAAAAGATTTGTTGAGAAAAAGACGGGAGAGATCCATGAAACGACTGGTAATCGGGCTTTTGGCCCATGTGGACGCGGGAAAGACCACCCTGTCCGAGGCGCTGCTGTACAAGACCGGGGCGGTGCGGCGGCTGGGTCGGGTGGACCACCGGGACGCCTTCCTGGACACCGACGCCCTGGAACGGGAGCGGGGTATCACCATCTTCTCCAAGCAGGCGGTGTTCCCCTTAGACGGCGGGGAGGTGACGCTGCTGGACACCCCGGGCCATGTGGACTTCTCCGCGGAGATGGAGCGGACGCTGCAGGTGCTGGACTATGCCGTGCTGGTCATCAGCGGCACCGACGGCGTCCAGGGCCACACCCGGACGCTGTGGCGGCTGTTGGAGCGGCAGGGAATCCCCACCTTCCTCTTCATCAACAAGATGGACCTGGCCGGGGCGGACCGGGAGCGGGTCCTCCGCCAGCTGCAGGGCCAGCTGGACGAGGGCTGCACGGATTTTGCCGGGGAAGAGGCCGTACAGGAGAGCGCCGCGTCCCTGGAGGAGGAGCTTTTGGAGCGGTATCTGGCGGGGGAACGGCTGGAGGATGACGCCATCGCCCGCCTGGTGGCCCAGAGGAGGCTCTTTCCCTGCTATTTTGGCTCGGCCCTTCGCCTGGAGGGGGTGGAGGAGCTGCTGGAGGGGCTGGAGCGCTATACGATCCAGCCGGACTGCCCCGCGGAATTTGCCGCCCGGGTCTTTAAGATCACCCGGGAGGGGAGCGAGCGGCTCACCCATATGAAGATCACCGGCGGCGCCCTCCGGGTGAAGGACACAGTGGGGGAGGGGGAGGCGCAGGAGAAGGTCAACCAGATCCGCATCTACTCCGGGGTCCGTTTCCAGGCGGCGGAGCAGGCGGAGGCGGGTACGGTCTGCGCCGTGACGGGCCTTACCCGCACCAGGCCCGGCGACGCGCTGGGAGCGGAGCAGGGGGTACAGGTCCCCGCCCTGGAGCCGGTGCTCTCCTACCGCGTCATCCTGCCCCAGGGCTGCGACGTCCACGGCGCCCTGCGCCAGCTGCGGCAGCTGGAGGAGGAGGACCCCACGCTGCAGATCGTCTGGAGCGAGGCGCTCCAGGAGATCCAGCTGCGCCTCATGGGGGAGGTGCAGCTGGAGGTGCTCCAGCGGGTGATCCGGGAGCGGTTTGGCCTGGAGGCGGGGTTTGACGAGGGGAATATCGTCTACAAGGAGACCATCGCCGCCCCGGTGGTGGGCATCGGCCACTTTGAGCCCCTGCGCCACTATGCGGAGGTCCACCTGCTGCTGGAGCCCCTGGAGCGGGGGGCCGGGGTCCGCCTGGCCTCCGCCTGCAGCACCGACGTCCTGGCGCAGAACTGGCAGAACCTGATTTTGACCCATCTGGCGGAGAGGACCCATGCGGGCGTTTTGACCGGCGCGGCGCTGACGGATGTGAAGATCACCCTCCTGGCCGGCCGGGCCCACCCCAAGCACACCGAGGGCGGCGACTTCCGCCAGGCCACCTACCGGGCGGTGCGGCAGGGGCTGATGCAGGCGGAGAGCGTGCTGCTGGAGCCGGTGTACGCCTTCCGCCTGGAGCTGCCCATGGAGAACGTGGGCCGGGCCATGTCGGATTTCCAGCAGATGGGTGCCTCCTTTGCGGGGCCGGAGCCGCTGGAGGGGGACCGGGCCCTTCTCACCGGCCGGGGGCCGGTGGCGGCCCTGCGCCGCTACTGGTCCGAGGTGGCCGCCTACACCCGTGGAAACGGCCACTTTTTCTGCGAGGTGGCGGGCTACGCCCCCTGTCACAACGCCCGGGAAGTCATTGCCGCCGCCGGGTATGATCCCCTGCGGGACACGGCAAACCCCGCCGATTCCGTCTTCTGCTCACACGGCGCCGGGGTCATCGTCAAGTGGGATCAGGTGTCCGCCCGGGCCCATATAGAGCCGCTGCGGCTGGACGCGGCGGAGACAGAGGGAAGGCCCCTCCGCTTTTCCACCGGCGGCGCGGTGCGCTCGGCCTCGGACCAGGAGCTGGAGGAGATCTTCGTCCGCACCTACGGCCCCATCCGCAACCGGGGCATGGATGCCCTGGCCCAGCGGCGGAACACCGCCGCGCCGCCGGCAGCGGCGGCGCCGTCCTATGTCCAGCGGGGGGACTTCCTGCTGGTGGACGGCTACAACATCATCTTCGCCTGGGAGGACCTGCACCGCATCGCGGCGGAGGACCTGGACGCGGCCCGCTCCGCCCTCATCAACGCCCTGTGCAACTACCAGGGCGTAAAGGGCTGCCGCCTGACGCTGGTGTTCGACGCCTACCGGGTGAAGGGCAATGCCGGCTCCACAGAGCGCCACGGCGGCATCGAGGTAGTCTACACCAAGGAGGGGGAGACGGCGGACATGTATATCGAGCGGGTGAGCTATGCCATGGCCCGCACCCACCGGGTAAAGGTGGCCACCTCCGACGGCCTGGAGCAGATCCTGATCCAGGGCCACGGAGCTGCCCGTGTTTCGGCGGGAGACCTCCGCTGGGAGCTGGAACAGGTCAACCAGCAGATCCGCACCTATCTCCAGGGGCAGCAGCGGTAACAGGCGGTTTTTGCCGAACCTGAAAATTTTATCGTTTTTTTTAAGAAATAAGGCGCGGCGGAACTGTAAAATTGCAGATGTCTTGTAGTGCCAGTTCATTAACATGCAAAAATTTTGAGTAAATCGCCAAAAATAAGAGTAGAAATTTTTTCGCATCTGTGTTATTATGACTACGTTATACGGCGGTGCAAATGCAGGGACGCGGCGGCGTCTCTGTTTCCGCTACTGCTTAGCGGCCTGTTCCGCGTTTTGGGTATCATGCGCAGGCGGGTACCCGCCTGTGTCCGCAGCGCACGCTGCGGACACCATCAATTCGATGCATTTCTGTCTCGTCCTCTCCGCTGCCGGCAGGATGAGGGCGGTATAGTCATGCAGGGAAGAGAGGGATTTAATGGAACCGTTGATTCAAATGGTCGGCATCACCAAGGAGTTCCCAGGTGTCAAGGCGCTGGACAACATCAGCTTTGACATCATGCCCGGCGAGGTCCATGTCCTGATTGGAGAGAACGGCGCGGGGAAGTCCACGCTGATGAAGATTCTGTCTGGCGTGTATACGCCTACCAGCGGAAAAATCATCTGCAACGGGCATGAGTACAGCTCCCTGACGACGAAGACCTCCTATGAGGAGGGCATCGCCATCGTTTATCAGGAGCTGAGCGTCATCAACGAGCTGTCGATCCTGGAGAACCTGTTTGTGGGCAAGCTCCCCACAAAGAAGGTGCTGGGCATCCCGGTGGTGGACTACAAGCTGATGAACGAGAAGGCCAGGGATATCCTGGAGGAGGTGGGGCTGCACCACGATCCCAAGACCCTGGTGGGCGATTTGGCCATCCCGGACAAGCAGCTGTGCGAGATCGCGAAGGCGCTGGTCTCCGGGGCAAAGGTGATCGTGCTGGACGAGCCCACCACGTCTCTTACCACCTCTGAGGTGGAAAACCTCCACAACCTGATCCGCAAGCTCAAGGCGGAGGGGTGCGGCATTGTGTACATATCCCACAAGATGAGCGAGCTGCACAAGATCGGCGACCGGATCACCGTTCTCAAGGACGGCTGCTATGTGGGCACCTATCCCGTGGAGGATATCACGATCGATGAATTGGTCACTCTGATGGTCGGCCGCGAGATCAGCGGCACCTATCTGGCTGACGAGTCCTTCGATCCGGAAAAGCAGCCTGTGATCTTTGAGGTGGATGGCATCACCCGGGCCGACGGCAGCTGCCGCAACGTCTCCTTCCAGCTGCACAAGGGGGAGATCCTGGGCTTTGCCGGCCTTGTGGGGGCGGGGCGTACGGAGACCATGGAGGCCATCTTCGGCGCCGTGCCGAAATCCGCAGGCCGCGTCTATCTCAACGGCAAGGAACTGAAGATCAAAAATCCTTACAGCGCCATCAAGCAGGGCCTCGGCATGCTGACGGAGAACCGGCGTGAAACCGGCTTTGCCAACAACTTTACCTGCAAGGAGAATATCTCTCTGGTTCCCTTCATCAAGACCTCCTCTGCCGGCGGCATCGGCGGCCTGCTCAACTTTAAAAAGGAGCAGGGCTGGGCGCAGGAGGAAAAGGACAGCCTGAGCATCAAGTGCACCAGCGTGGAGCAGATGACCAGCGACCTCTCCGGCGGCAACCAGCAGAAGGTGATTCTGGGCAAGTGGATGGCCGCAGGCAGCGAGGTGCTGATCTTTGACGAGCCCACCAAGGGCATCGACGTGGGCAGCAAAAGCGAGATCTACCGGCTGATGCGGCGCCTGGCCAACGAGGGCAAGGGCGTTTTGATGGTGTCCTCCGAGCAGACGGAGCTTCTCAGCGTGTGCGACCGCATCGCCGTGTTCCGCGGCGGGGAGCTGCAGCAGATCTTGAGCAGCGCGGAGGCCACCGAGGAGAAGATCGTCAAGATCTCGACCAATGAATGATAATGTTGATGGAGGAAATTGAAAATGACTGAAACCAAGGCCAAGACAAAACTGAACTTCGGCACCCTCTGGCAGCGGTACGGTACGTTTGCTATCCTGCTTTTGATTTTGATTGTGCTGGCCGTGCTGCGGCCCAGCGCGGTTTTTACCTCGACCTCGATTCCCCAGATCCTGAAACAGTCCTCGGTGAACATCCTGCTGGCTCTGGGCGAGTTCTTTGCCATTCTGCTGGGCTACATTGACCTGAGCGTCTCCGCCGCCTGCGGCCTGACGGGCATGATCGCCGCCATGGCCATGGTGGACTGGGGCATCCCCTGGGTGCCGGCGTGCCTCATCGGCATCCTGTCCGGTACGCTCATCGGCGCCATCAACGGCTTTCTCATCAATAAGACCGGCCTGCATCCTTTCATCATCACCCTGGGCACCCAGACGATCTACTTCGGCGTGATGCTGGTGATCTCCCAGTCCCAGAATATCTACGGGTTCCCCAGCCAGTTCAGCTCCATCATGTCCATGGACATCGCGGGCATCCTGCCTGTCACCGCCATTATCGCCTTTGTGGCCGCGGCGATCCTCTGGTTCGTCACCAAGAAGACCAAGCTGGGCCGCAACCTCTACGCCCTGGGCGGCAACCGGGAGGCTGCATGGTACTCCGGCATCAACGTCCACCTGCACCAGATGGTGGTCTACATGATCTCCGGCACCTGCGCCGGCCTTGCCGGCGTGGCGCTGATCGGCCGGCTGAATGCGGCGGCCCCCACCGCCGGCACCGGTTATGAGACCTACGCCATCGCGGCCACCATCATCGGCGGCACCAGTTTCTTCGGCGGCGTGGGCAAGATCCCCGGCGTTGTGGTGGGCGGATTGATCATCGGCATCATCAACTACGGCATGACCGTTCTGATGATCCCCTCCTCCTACCAGAAGATCGTGATGGGCGCCCTCATCATCATCGCCGTCACCATCGACCACTTTGTCTCCGTCTCCTCCAAGAAGTAACGCCCCCATTACCATGTTAAGGAGAGGATTTCCTCATGAAACCCATTTTTAACCCGTCTTTGATGTGCATGAATTTCCTGGACATCAAAAACCAGCTGACTATTTTGAATACCCGCGCCGACATGTACCACTTTGATATCATGGACGGCCACTATGTCCCCAATATCACGCTGTCCCCGGATCTGGCGAAGGCCATGGCGCCGGCCTGCGACCTGCCCATGGATTTCCACCTGATGGTGACCGATCCCGCCCAGTATATCGAGCCCTGCCGCAAGGCGGTGGCCTCCATGACCGAGCGGGGCATCATCAGCTACTACAGCCCCCACGCCGAGGTGATCAACGGCTCCGGTTTCCGGATCATCGATCAGATCAAGGCGGCCGGGTTCAAGGTGGGCGTGGCCATCAACCCGGAGACGCCGCTGTGCATGGTGGAGGCATACCTCCACAAGCTGGACAAGATCACCTTCATGAGCGTGGATCCCGGCTTCGCCGGACAGCCCTTCATCCCGGAGGTGCTGGACAAGGTGCGCGCGGCCAAAAAGCTGAAGGAGTCCCAGCCGGACAAGTATCATTTCATCATTGAGATCGACGGCTCCTGCAACGCCAAGACCTTCAAGACCCTGGCGGATGCGGGCATCGAGTCCTTCATCGTGGGCAGCTCCGGCCTCTTCAACAATGACCCCGATCTTGTGAAGGCCTTTGATATCCTCACGGACAATTTCAATCGAGCGGTGAACGGCTGACATGGAGAAACGGTATGTATTGGGCGTGGATATTGGCGGGACCAATATCCGCATGGGCATCGTCAGCGACGACGGTGCGCTCAGCTGCTTTGAGCGGCAGGGCTGCCAGGCACTTTTGAGCGAGAATGCCATCCCCAGCCTGATCGGCGCGCTGCAGGACTATCTGAAACGCAGCGATCCGGACGGGCGGGTCATCTGCGCCGCCATCGGCATCCCCGGCCAGGTCAGCAAGGACCACAGCTATGTCTACTCCATTCCCAAGGTGCAGGGGCTGCAAAATACGGATCTGGGCAACCGGATCAGCGAGGCGCTGGGCATGCCGGTGTATGTGGGGCATGACGTGGACTTCCTCCTGTTCCATGATATGCAGAAGATGAATCTGGACCCGGAGCGCAACCGCACGATCCTGGGCATCTACCTGGGCACCGGCTTTGGCAATTCCCTGTATCTGAACGGCCGGTTCCACTCCGGCAGGCACGGCGTGGCCGGCGAGCTGGGACACATCCCCCTCTACCGTGTGGAGGATGTGTGCAACTGCGGCGCGGTGGGCTGCGTGGAGACCCGCTGCTGCGGCCAGGCCCTGGAGGAGCTGGTGAAACGGGAGTTTCCCGACTGCTTTATCGCCGAGATCTTTGCAAAGCACGGCGATGATCCGCGGATCATCCAGTTTGTCAAGGACTGCGCCATCCCCATCGCCACAGAGGTCACGCTGCTGGATCCGGACTATGTGATGATGGGGGGCGGCGTCATTATGATGCGCAATTTCCCCATCCAGCTGCTGGAGGCGGAGGTCCGCCTCCGCGCCCGGCACCCCCTCCCCTCGGAGGATCTCCAGTTTGTCTACGCCACCGACTCCCAGACCAGCGGCGTGGTGGGCGGCTGCATGGTCGCCCTGGACTGGATGGACCAGAGGGACAAAACAAGGTAATAGTCGCGAAAGTGATTATTATAAGTACATTTCAAAAGGAGATTTGGAAAATGAAGAAACTCTTAGCACTGCTCATGAGCCTTGCCATGGTCTTTGCCATGGTAGCCTGCAGCAGCACCGACAACGGCGGCAGCACCAACAATGGCAGCACCAACAACGGCGGCAGCACTGACAACGGCGGCGATACCGGCGACGATACCACCGGCGGCGCTGCTGATCTGAAACTGGCTGTTATCCTGAAGACCCAGGCCACCGACTTCTGGCTGAAGATGTGGCAGGGCGCCGAGAACTACGCCAATGAGAACGGCCTGCAGGTCGATCTGTATGCCGCCCAGAGCGACAGCGACTACGAGGGTCAGCTGGCCATCCTGGAGAACTGCATCAACACCGGCGAATATGACGCCATCGCCATCGCTCCCTGCTCCGCCGTCAACATGATCACCGGCGTGAAGGCTGCTAACGATGCCGACATCACCATCATCAACCTGGACGAGCAGTTCGACGCTGCTGAGATGGAGAGCCAGGGCGCTGTCTGCTCCGGCTACATCGCCTCCGATAACGTGGCCGTTGGCTACCAGGGCGCTGAGTACCTGTGCTCCATGCTGAGCGAGGGCGATCAGGTCGCCGTCATCGAGGGTATCTCCGGCAACGTCTCCTCCGAGGACCGCGCCAACGGCGCCCGCTCCGCTTTCGAGGACAACGGCATGGAGATCATCGGCTCCCAGGCCTGCAACTGGGATATGCAGACCGCTATGGACACCGCCGCCACCTGGATTACCCAGTATCCTGACCTGAAGGCCATCTACTGCTGCAACGACGGTATGGCCATGGGCGTTATGCAGGCCATTGCCAACGCCGGCAAGACCGGTGAGATCCTGCTGTGCGGCACCGACGGCGACGCCGACGCTGTGACCGCTGTGGCCGAGGGCAACATGACCGCCACCGTCGCGCAGGACTCCGCCAGCATGGGCGCCCGCGCTGTTGAGATGCTGGTAGACGCCTGCCTGAATCCCGACAACTATCCCACCAGCACCAGCCCGGAGAAGTCCCCTGTGGACGCTGTTCTGCTGACCATCGACAACGCAGCTGAGTGGCAGCAGCAGTAAGACCGGCTGCCGTATCTGCGGCCTGTCGGTATAAAACCAAGTAATCCATACCGGGGGCTGCAGCGCCGCTGCAGCCCCCGGCGTGCTGTGCATGACTGGACAAAAATGATGGAGGTATCATGATGCGAGTTGGCTTTGGATGCGACCATGTGGCCGTGGAACTGAAAAACATCCTGATGGAGCACCTGAAGGAGCGGGGGTATGAGTGTGTGGATTACGGCACCGACGACCCCAATGTGAAAGTGAACTACCCGGAGAAGGGCCTTGCAGTGGCGGAGGCCATCAAGCGGGGCGAGGTGGACAAGGGCGTGCTGATCTGCGGCACCGGCATCGGCATTTCCCTGGCCGCCAACAAGGTCCCCGGCATTCGGGCCGCCGTGTGCAGCGAGCCCTATTCCGCCAAGCTGACGGTGGAACACAATAACGCCAACATTATTGCCATGGGCGCCCGTGTGGTGGGCTCGGAGCTGGCAAAAATGATTGTGGACGCGTTTTTTGACGCCAAATTTGAGGGCGGCCGCCACGCGATGCGGGTGGATATGATCACCGACATTGAGCGGAAGTATGGCTACGCGGACAAATAAGGAACAGCACTATTTAGGCGTGGAGATCGGCGGTACCAAGCAGCAGCTGTGCGTGGGAACCGGCGCGGGGGAGATCCTGGTGCGCCGCACCGTGCAGCTGGGGGAGGTCACCGCTGCCGAGATTCTGGACTGGCTGGCGGAGAATATCCGCCAGCTGGCCGCCGAGACGCCGTTTTCCGGCGCCGGTGTGGGGTTTGGCGGCCCCCTGGAGACGAAAACGGGGCGGGTGCTCTCCTCGCTCCAGGTCCCCGGGTGGCAGGACTTCGCCCTGGGGGAGTGGTTTGAAAAGCTGCTGCCTTGCCCGGTGACTGTGGCCAACGACACCTTCACCGGCGGCCTGGGCGAGCTGTATGCCGGGGCGGGACAGGGGGCCCGGGTGCTGTTTTACACCAATATCGGCACCGGCATCGGCGGCGGCCTGTACCTGAATGGCAAGGGGTTCGACGGCACCGGTTTCGGCGCGGCCTATCTGGGCAACACCCTGGTGCCGGATTGGCGCGGGGACCAGCCGGGGGCTTATACCCGGATGGAGCTGCTGGTTTCCGGCCGCAGCATCGCAAGGCGGCTGCGGGAGCCGGGTTATGTGCCGGCGGATTCCACCCTGTCTGCCCTCTGCGGGGAGGACGTGTCTTCCCTGAGCGCCCTGGAGCTGGGACAGGCGGTACGGGCGGGTGACGCCTTCGCCTGCCAGGAGCTGGACCGCATTGCGGAATCCTTCTCCATCGCCCTGGTCAACATGCTGGCATCCACCGGCGCGGACCGGGTAGTGATCGGCGGCGGCGTGGCCAAGATGGGGGATGTGCTCTTTGACCGGATTCGGGAAAAGACGGAGACGCTGGCCTTTATCGCCAACCGCGGACGGTATGAGATCCTCCCCAGCGCTTTGGCAGATGACGCTGTTCTGGCCGGAGCGCTGCTGCTGGCCCGGCAGGGCAAGACGCTTTTTTTGTAAAAGAAAGAGGAAAGCTGGGACATATTGTCCCAGCTTTTTGCCGTGCAGCAGCAGAGCAGGATTGGTCGTGTAGCGCTAAGGCGGCACGGCTGTGAGAGCCAAGCGCGTAAGGCCGGAGACGGCCCCGTGCATAAAATTTCATGCGCCCAGGCCTTTGCCTGCTCCGTGGTGCGCCGAAGGTGCATAAAGGTTTGCTATGCTGCAATCGTGTCATGCCTACTCTGCGGGGCACTGTTTCCCGGTGTGGTCCATGTAGTAGTCGCAGTCCAGCAGGATTTGGGAGATGGGGACCACCTCATAGCCCTGGCCGATCATGTGCTCCAAAATGCCGGGAAGGGCCTCCGGCGTGTGAAGGGCGGCGTTATGGAAGAGCACAATGGAGCCGCTGGTGATTTTGGAGGTGACCCGCTCCGTGATCTCCGCAGCGGAGATCTCCTTCCAGTCCAGGCTGTCCACGTCCCACTGGATGGGCTCCATGCCGATGGAGCGGATGGCGGAGATCACATGATCGTCGTACTCCCCGTAGGGACAGCGGATCAGGGTGGGGCGCACGCCGGTGACGGCCTCGATCTTATCATTGCAGGCCTCCACATCCGCAATGATCTCCTCAGCGGTGAGACTGTTGTAGTGGGCGTGGGTGTTGGAGTGGTTCATTACCTCGTGGCCGGCGTCGTGGAGGGCTTTGACGGATTCGGGGTATTTCTCCACCCAGTCCCCCACCACAAAGAAGGTGGCCTTCACATGATACTGGTCCAAAATGTCGATCAGCTCCTGGGTGTCCTCGTTGCCCCAGGCCGCGTCAAAGCTGATGCTGACCACCTTCTGATCCCGGTCTACGCAGTAGATGGGCAGCTGGCGTGTGGATACGGAGGCAGTGACCGCCGTGGGATAGCTGGCTGCCAGCGCCATGGCCAGCACAGCCAGAACGCCGGCTGCAGCCATGACATGCCTTCGTTTCAGAAAAAATATTCTCATTCTGATGCCTCCCCGGTTTGTTTTGTACCAGTCTATGACAGCCTCTGCAGCAAGTATGTCGTGGGACAGGTTGGAAAGTGACAGGGGAGATGTGGTTTCTGCACATCAGGATAGTCCTGCAGCAAGTTCCCATGGCCTGGACATGGCGCAGCAGCGGATCCAATTGGGAAAGGAGAAACACAGGCGGGAGCGCCGGCCTGCTAATCTTCAAAGCAAAGGCAATATTCCGGCATTTTCTGCTGTTTTCGCACAAAAAAGAGGTTTTCTCGGCAACGGGCCGAGAAAACCTCTTTTATCAGTTTCCCACAGCTGGGAACAGCGGCCGGGACGGCGGAACTTAGGAGATGCGGACGATGCACTCCAGCGTCTGCCCGTCCACAGTGCCATAGGCAGTGGTGACGCCGGAGGAGACGCCGGTAACCGTGCCGTCAGCGGCGATGGTGGCGATGGAGCTGTCCTCAATAGACCAGGTAACGGGGCTGTCGGTCCCCTCGATGACGAGTTTCCAGGACTGCCCCACACCCTGGGTGAAATCGGTGCGGTTGATGGTGAGCGTACCATCGGAGACACCGGCGACCTGGATGGCACAGTCGGCGGTGGTATAGCCGTCGGAGACTGAGATGGTGGCTGCGCCGCCTGCCACAGCAGTAACAAGGCCGGTGCTGTCCACAGTGGCAATGGAGGCGTCGCTGCTGGTCCAGGTGTAGGTCCCGCCGCCGTCGGCCGCAGAGAGCTGCGCCGTGCGGCCCACCTCCAGGGACAGGGAATCCTGGCTGACGGTCACAGCAGTATCCGGCGTGGAGGCATCTACATTGTAGCTGGGGTCATAGGGGTCCTCATAATTTTGTGAGGTGCTGTTGGATCCGTCGCTGACGATGGAGGAGATCCCATCGCCGGTACCGTCTCCGGTGGTCTCACGCATACCCAGAAACGCGGCGATGTTGTCGCCAAACAGGGCAGCCGTCCCAACCCCGACGACAACCAGAGCCAGCACCAGCAGCATGACGCCAAAGGCATGTCCGCCCCGCTTGTTGCGGAAGTCTGAGGCGTGGCGGTGCATCGGCTTTCCGCTCTGCATGGCTGCCTCCTCCTGACAGAAGGGGCAGGTATGGTAGGTGGTGGAATACAGCTCCCCACAGACCTCGCATTTTTTCATATCTGAATCCATAGCGGCACCTCCGTATGTAAAAAATCTCTACTTTACATAATATATAATTTTCTCCGATTCGTCAATGGGCATTTGGAGGTTCCGGCAGTTTCCGGAGGTTCTGCCGCATGACCGTACCCGGCCCGCGGTGAAAGACGGGCTGCGGCCCTCTGTCAGAGGCGTGCTCTGGAGCGGGGAGGGGACTGGTTGTTTCAGGCACTGCGAAGGGCTAGGATGGGGGCAGATTACGCAGCAGCCTGCAGGTGATTGGTCTTGACAGGGCGAACAGGACATAGCCGGCGGCTCCGCCGACGGTATTTGTGATGATATCCGTGACATCGGAGGACCTCGCCCCGTTGATCAGGGGCTGCAAAAGCTCGATGCCTGCGCTCAGCAGGAAGGTAAACAGGATCGTTTTGAAGAACCCGCAGTTTCTTCGCTGCGTCAGGGGGAGTAAGAAACCAAAGGGAATCGTCATGACGACGTTTAAAATAATCTGCCGGATAAAGTCGCCTCTGCCCTCGATCAGATCGATAAAAGGAACCAAGTTCATCGGCACATACGGATGGTTGAACAGAAAGGGCAGAGACGCCAGAACAGGCATCAAGGTAAAAAACAGCACCGCTGACAGATAGGCATACATCAGTGTATTGAGCAGAAGGGCGCGGCGGCCGCTTGTCCGCCACTTTTTATAAAAGCATCCTGCGTATAGAAAAATCAGGGCAAAAATATCCAATAATATATTCATATCCGATTCATAAAAAAGCTGGTCCTTGCCGGAGACAGCAGAGGGTGTTACAATAGGAAAAATCTGATCAAGCACAGATCGAAAGCTGTGGGAAGGGGGAGAGTGGAGATGGAGCCGTATACCATCATCCGCCTGGAAGAGAGAACAGAGTGGATCGAGAGGGCGGCCGGGTGGTTCCATGAAAAGTGGGGCGTGCCGCTGGAGGCCTATCGGGAGAGCATGGAGCGGAGCGCACAGGAGGGACAGGCGGTCCCCCAGTGGTATTTGGCAATAAAGGGTGAAAAGATCGCAGGGGGATTGGGCGTCATTGAAAACGACTTCCATGACCGGAAGGATCTGACGCCCAACGTCTGCGCCGTTTACACAGAGGAGGCGGAGCGCTGCCGCGGGATCGCCGGGGCGCTGCTGCGTTTCGCCTGCGCCGACATGGCGGCGCGAGGCATCGAGACGCTGTACCTGGTGACGGACCACACGTCCTTTTATGAGCGGTATGGCTGGGAGTTTTTCTGCATGGCCCGGGGGGAGGACGGCGCCGCTATACGGATGTACCGCTGCTGCTTGAAAGGGGACGGTGATTCCCTGAACAGGGCGGGCGGCTGACAGCCGCTGCAGCCGGTGGAAGGTACTGTCTATTCAATAGACGCAGAATGGGACAGGAAAGTTCCCAGCATACAGCAAGCTGTCATAAAATCTCCTGACGTGGGGGGAGGCGGTGGCACCGGCCCGGACGGTGCGGCATATGCTGGTGAGACAGGAGGTGTCTCAATGCCCATCATCTATCTCAGCCCATCCACCCAGGAGGGCAATATGTACGTCACCGGCAGCGGCAGCGAGGAGTACAACATGAACCGGCTGGCGGACGCCATGGTACCCTATCTGCTTTCCAACGGTATCCGCTACACCCGCAACACGCCGGACATGACCGCCGGCAGCTCCATCCGGCAGGCCAACCAGGGCTACTATGACCTGTACCTGGCCCTGCACTCCAACGGCGCGCCCCCGGACCGCCACGGCCAGGTGCGGGGCGTCATCGCCTTTTACTACCCGGGCAGCGCCAACGGGGAGCGGGCGGCGGAGATCCTCGCGGAGAACCTGCGGGACATCTACCCGCTGCCAAACCTTGTGACGACCCGCGCCACCACCAGCCTGGGGGAGGTGCGGGATCCCAAGTTCCCCTCGGTGCTGCTGGAGCTGGGCTACCACGACAACGTCAGCGACGCCATGTGGGTGGAGAACAACATGAATACGATTGCCCAGAATCTGGTTTTGAGCCTGACGGAATATTTCGGCCTGCCCTTTATCTGGCCCATTCCCCCCTATGACGCCACCGTGTCCGTCACCAGCGGCACGCTGAATCTCAGAGACAGGCCGTCTATGGACGCCCAGGTCATTGCCAATCTTCCAAACGGCGCCAAGGTGCGCGTCTACGGCACCTGGCAGGGCTGGGCCGTGGTCCACTACGGCGATCTGGTGGGATATGCCTCCATGGCGTATCTCAAATGACGCACCGGAGAGGAATCCGGCAGAGGGAACATACTCATCGGGGAGGGAAGAAGTCGTTTCCCTCCCCTAAATTTTTGAAAAAATTTTCAGCCCGCTGCAGCATTTTGCCCCCTTGGCGGGTATTGGTAGTGAAAGGAGGTGGGGACGCCATGGCAGATCGGTCATTGCGCGCGGATGACCGGGAGGAGGAGATCCGGCGGTACGCCGACATGGTGTACCGCCTGGCCTTTGCCCGGATGGGCAATACAAGCGACGCGGAGGACGTGTTCCAGGAGGTCTTTCTCCGCTATCTCACGGCGGCGCCGGCCTTTGCCTCGGAGGAGCACCGGAAGGCGTGGCTCCTGCGGGTCACGGTAAACTGCGCCAAAAAGCTCCGCGCCGCCCCCTGGCGCCATCGGACCGAGCCGCTGGACGAGACGGTGGCGGCCCCCAGCCGGGAGGATATCGATCTGTGGGAACAGCTGCGGCGGCTGCCGGAGCAGCACCGCACCGTGCTCCACCTCTACTACTATGAGGGGCTGAGCACCCGGGAGATGGCGGCGCTTTTAGGCCGCAGGGAGGCCACCGTCCGCTCCCAGCTTACCCGGGCCAGGCAGAAACTGCGGGACTATTTAAAGGAGGAATAGGAATGTTTCAGGAGACATATCGCCATATGATGCAGTCGGTGCGGCCGTCGGAGCAGCTGGTGGAGGAGACGGCCCGGGTGGGCAGAGCCCGCCGGACACACCGCCGGGGCAGGGCCGCTCTGGCGGCGGCGCTGGCGCTGTGCCTGTGCCTGGCGCTGCCCGCCCTGGGCGCCCAGGTGCGGCCCATCCATGATCTGATGTACCTTGTCAGCCCGGCAGTGGCCCAGTGGTTCGTGCCGGTGGAGAAGTCCTGTGTCAGCAGCGGCATCGCCATGGAGCTGGTGGCCGCCCGGCTGGAGGGGGACACCGCCCAGTTTTATATCACCCTGCGGGACCTGGAGGGGGACAGGCTGGATGAAAGCGTGGACCTCTTTGACAGCTATGACCTGCTGCGCCCCTTTGACAGCACCGGCACCTGCGAGATGGTAGGGTGGGAGGAGGCTGGCGGCACCGCCACCTTCCTCGTCACGCTCCAGACCATGGACGGCAGCGACATCCCCGGCGGCAAGGTCACCTTCCGCCTCGCGGAGCTCCTGACGGGACAGGAGACCTATGAGGACCTTACGGTTCCGGTTGACTGGGCGCATGTAGGCCGGGGGGACTCTGCGCTGCGGGAAACCCTGGGCGGCGGGGGACCGGCCTATCAGGACCACGTCTCCGGGGATACGGCCAGGGTGCTGATCCCGGGAACGCCCATGGAGGCATTCCCGGTGGAGGGGATGGATCTCACGGGCATTGGCTATGTGGATGGGCTCCTCCACATTCAGACCCAGGTGCAGGACCCCCTCTCCGGCGACAGCCACGGCTATTTCTGGCTGGAGATGGAGGACGGCGGGACGGTGGAATCCCTCTACAACGTCTACACCACCAACGGCCGGGAGGGGGCGGAGCGGACAGACTGGGTGGACCAGGTGTTCGACATCGACCCCGGCACGCTGGCCGGCTGCACACTGAAGGGGAGTTTCGTCTCCGGCGGCACAGTGATAGAGGGGGATTGGTCCATCACCTTCCCGCTGGAGGAGATGCAATAGCCCCCAGCGCATCGAAAAAGCAGCGAAGGCCCCGGCGCACATCGTGCGCCGGGGCCTTCGCTTTTGCAGCCGCTAGCGGATGAAATTGGTGCGGGAGTCCCGCTCCGCCCTGGGCGGAAGGATCCCCTGGGCCTTGCCGGCCTCGATGCACTTGAGCAGCCAGGCCAGGTTCCGCGCGCCGTTGCGCATGGTCTGCAGCCCCTCCTCGTCCTGGAGCACATCCGCCGGAGTACTGCCGTGGACCATGGGCCAGTAGGTGGAGGACACCACCGGCATCTGGTTGATGGTCAGGTGCTTGAGCACTGCGTCCAGAGAGGCGGTGGTGCCGGCCCGACGGGCGGAAACCACCACGAACCCGGGCTTGTGGGCAAAGACACTGCCGCCGGCATAGAAGGCCCGGTCCAGAGCGGAGAGCAGCCGCCCGCTGGGATGGGCGTAATATACGGGCGTGCCGAAAATATAGCCGTCCGCCTCCGCTGCTCGCTCGATCAGATCGTTGACACAGTCGTCTGTAAAAACACACGCGTTCTTCTGCAGCTTGGCGCAGCCGCCGCAGGCGGTGCAGTCCCGGATGGGCTTGGTCCCCAGCTGGAACATCTCGCAGAAGATCCCCTCCTGTTCCAGAACCTTGGCCGCCTCCATCAGTGCTGTGTAGGTGCATCCCGTCTCATGGCCGCTGCCGTTGACTAACAGAACTTTCATGATTCGAAGACCTCCATGTGGTATTTTTTTTAGTATAGCAAGAGAACAGGGATCTGTCAAAAATTTTTCAAAGGGAGCAGGGTTTCCCCTCGGCTGATCTGCAGAAATCTTAACGAATACTTGACACAGCCGCGACAGGTTTGGTTTGTATTTTAAAAAAACCATGGTATAATATAAAATTACGATATTTTACTGTCCGCCGGACGAGGACGAAACGACAAGCGGACCGGGCAGACTGCCCTGCGGAAAGATGGGGTGAGGTGAGCTGTTATTGGGCTGGAGAGATCGGGAGCCGGTGCGTTTTGCCCGGGATATGTTCTACCGCTATCACCGCCACGACGTAGGACAGCAGGCGGCGGCCCTGGCCTATTACCTGCTGTTTGCCCTCTTCCCGCTGCTGATTTTTGTCAGCTCCCTGCTGGGCCTTCTGCAGATGGACGTGCAGGGGGCCACGGAAATCCTGGCCACAGTGCTGCCCAGTGCGGTGGTGGAGCTGTGTGAGACATATTTACTCTATGTCTCTGTGACGGCCAATGCCACTATTTTGTGGTTCTCCCTGGTATTTTCCATCTATTTCCCCATGCGGGCAGCCAACTGCCTGATGCGCAGCGTGCGGCGGGCCTATGGGCTGAAACGGCCGGAGAAACTGGTGCGCTATTATCTGCGGGTGTTTTTCTTTACGTTGATTCTGATTTTTGTGATTCTGCTGGCGCTGCTGCTGATTACCTTCGGCCAGCGGCTGCTTGGATATTTGGCGGGGCATCTGTGGTGGATCGGCGGGGTGATCCGGGCCTGGAACTACCTGCGCTTTGTGCTGCTGGCCCTGATCCTGTTCGCCACGCTTGGAATTTTGTACGCGCTGGCGCAGGATACCCGCCAAACGGTGGGAGCGGTCCTCCCGGGGGCATTGTGCGCTCTGGCGGGATGGATGGTGCTATCGGTGGGATTTTCTTATTTTGTTGAGAATTTTGGCAACTATTCCCTTATCTACGGAACCCTCGGCGCGGTGGTGGTGCTGATGATCTGGCTGTACCTCAGCGCGGCTGTGCTGATTATGGGCGCGGAGGTGAACGGGGTATATCTGATCCGGCGGGAGGAGCGCCGCAGAAACCGGGCGGACCGACGGAGAGAGCCGCCAGACAGAGAGGAGAAAAGAGAATGAAAATTATAATCATCGGAAACGGCAAGGTGGGATATACGCTGGCAAAGCAGCTGTCCGGTGAGGACCACGAGCTGGTGCTCATCGATGAGGATGCGGATACCATGCAGGAGGCGGAGACTACGCTGGACCTCCTTTGCCTGGAAGGCAACGGCGCATCCATCAAGGTGCAGCTGGAGGCCGGCGTGCGGGACGCGGATCTGGCAATTGCGGTGACTGGCTATGATGAGGTGAACATTATGTGTTGCCTGATCGCCAAAAAGCTGGGCGCCCAGCACACGGTGGCCCGGATCCGCAACCCGGAGTATTTCAATGAGGCAAATCTGCTGCGCCGGGAGATCGGGCTGGACATGGTCATCAACCCCGAGTACGCCGCGGCGCTGGAGATCGCACGGATCCTGCGGGTACCCTCGGCCTTCAGCGTGGAGTCCTTCGGCCGGGGCCTTGTGGATATGATCGGCTTTTATGTCTCTGAATCTGACGGGCTGGCGGGGATCCCCCTGTCGGAGTTCAACCGGCAGAAACCCAACGGCGTTTTGATGTGCGCCGCTATCCGGGGGGGCAAGATTGTGGTCCCCAACGGCGACTTTGTCCCCCTGGTAGGCGACAAGGTCTATGTGATTGGCAGCCAGCGGGAGATGGACCGGTTCTTCCGCCTGCTGGGCCGCCCGTCCAACCCCATTCGGAAAGTCTCCGTGCTGGGGGGCAGCCGCATCGCTGTCTATCTGGGCTGGGAGCTGGAGCGGATTGGCATGAAGATGAAACTGGTGGAGCTGGATGAGGAAAAATGCGAGGAGCTGGCGGAAAAGCTGCCGGACGCGCTGGTGATCCAGGGGGACGGGACGGACCGCCACCTGCTGGAGGAGGAGGACGTCATGCAGGCTGACGCCTTCGTGGCCCTGACCAACCGGGACGAGGAGAACCTCCTTATGGCCCTCTCCGCCCAGCGCGCCGGGGTGAAAAAGGTGATCGCCAAGATGAGCCGCCCCAATTACATCGATCTCATGCGGGAGTCCGGCGTGGACAGCATCATCAGCCCCAAGGACATCACTGCCGCACAGATCACCGCCTATGTCCGCTCCCTGGCCAACAGCCAGGGCAGCGCCGTGGAGCACCTCTATAAGCTCCTGGACGGGGCCATGGAGGCTGTGATGTTCACCGCCGGCAATTCCACCCGGTTCCTCAACACCCCGCTGAAGGATCTGAATTTGAAGAGCGGGCTGCTGGTGGCTGCTGTTGTACGCGACAGGCGGACGATCATTCCTGACGGCAATACGCAGATTCTGGATGGGGACAAGGTTATCGTGATGGCAAAGAGCCTCTTTTTACAGGACCTCAACGATATCCTGCAGTAAGAAAAGCCGGCAGTTGAGTGAGAAAGAGGTTCTGTCATGAATCATAAGACGGTTCTGCGCACTTTGGGGCGCATTCTGCGGATCGAAGCGGCGTTTCTCCTGCTGCCGCTGGCGGTCTGCCTGGGATATGGAGAGCGGGAGGAGGCGCTGGGCTTTGCTGCTGTGCTGGCCCTGACGGCGGCGGCAGGGCAGGTACTGGTGATGACATGCCGGGGATCAGAGCGGATGCAGGCCAGGGACGGCTTTGCCGCTGTGGCCCTGAGCTGGATCATGATGTCTGCCTTCGGGGCGCTGCCCTATGTGGTGACAGGGGCGCTGCCCTCCTATGTGGACGCCTTTTTTGAGACTGTGTCCGGCTTTACCACCACTGGCGCCACGGTGATGACCGGCGTGGAGGCCCAGTCCATGGGGGTGCTGTTCTGGCGGTCGCTGACCCAGTGGATGGGCGGCATGGGCGTGCTGGTGCTGACGCTGGCCCTCTTCCCCAAAAGCGGGGAGGGCAGCGTGTTTCTCATGCGGGCGGAATCCCCGGGGCCGATTAAGACAAAGCTTGTGCCGAAGATCCAGGACACGGCCAAGATCCTCTATAAAATTTATATCGGCCTGACCATCGCCCAGATCGTCTGCCTGATGCTGGCGGGGATGAATTGGTTTGACGCGGTGACCCACACCTTCACCACCATCAGCACCGGCGGCTTTTCCGTCAAGGCGCTCAGCGTGGCGGCCTATCCGTCCCTGGTGATCCGCTGGATCTTCATTATCTTCATGTTCCTCTCCGGCGTCAATTTCAGTGTTTTGTTTTTCGTTGTACAGCGAAACTTCCGCGCTTTCTTCAAAAGCGAGGAGCTGCGCTGGTACACCATCATTACCCTTGCGGCAGCGGGACTGATTTTTGCAAATCTGGTGGCTGTGGGCGGCGCATTGCTGGACTTTGATACATTTACGCATGCTATGTTCCAGGTGGTCACCATTGCAACCACCACGGGCTATGCCACCACGGACTTTGCCCTCTGGCCCACGATGTCCCAGCTGATTTTGTTTGTCCTGATGATCACAGGCGCCTGCGCCGGCAGCACCGCCGGCGGCGTCAAAACGATTCGGGTGGTGCTGCTGACAAAAAGCCTCCGGCGGGAGGTGCGGCGGATCCTCCACCCCCGGGTTGTGCAGCCCATCAAGATTGACGGGGAGCGCGTAGAGGAGTCAACGCTTGCCGGCACCACGGTCTTTTTCTACGCATATATTCTCTTCTTTGTAGTGGGCGCCCTGGTGGTCAGCTGGGATAATGTGAGCTTTGTGGAGGCGTGCAGCGCATCCATGACCTGCATCGGCAATGTAGGGCCGGGCCTTGGCCAGCTGGGGCCAATGGGCAGTTTCAGCATTCTCTCGCCCCTGAGCAAGGTGGTGCTCAGCGCCAATATGCTGCTGGGACGGCTGGAAATTTTGCCCCTGCTGCTGCTGCTCTTCCCGTCTATGTGGAAAAAATAAAGGCAGTGCGCCCGGACAGGTGCTCCGGACGCCATACGCAAAAAGATGAAGGAGGAAAACGAGATGCAGGAAAAAATGATGGAGTATGCCCGCCTTCTGGTGGAGATCGGCGTCAACGTCCAAAAGGGGCAGAACCTGGTGATCAGCGCGCCGGTGGAGTGCGCGGATTTCGCCCGGATGTGCGCCAAGGCGGCCTATGCCGCCGGCTGCCGGGAGGTCATCATGAACTGGAAAGACGATACCCTGACCCGGGAGAAATACCTCCACGCGGCGGAGGACGTGTTTGACACGGTGCCGGAGTGGTCCAAGCATTTCTACAATGACTACGCCCAGGAGGGCGCTGCCTTCCTGTCCATCTCTGCCACGGATCCGGAAAATCTCCTGGGAGTGGACAGCGGCCGCCTGGTCCGCAGCCAGCGCTCCAGCGGCGAGGCGCTGAAACCCTATTACCGGCTGCAGATGGCCAGCGGCTTTGCCTGGTGCATCGCCTCCATCCCCATCCCCAGCTGGGCCAATAAGGTGTTTCCCGGCCGGGCGGACGCCATGGAGCGGCTGTGGGACGCCATCCTGGCCACTGTGCGCGTCAACGGCGACGGCAGGGCTGTGGAGCGGTGGCGGGACCATCTGAAGAAATTGGAGGAGCGGCGGGATAAGCTCAATGCCTATCATTTTGCCTCTCTCCATTACCGTAACAGCCTGGGGACGGATCTTGTAATCCGCCTGCCGGAGAACCACCTGTGGGCCGCCGGCGGCGGGGCCACCAAGTCGGGCCAGGCGTTTATCGCCAACATCCCCACGGAGGAGATCTTCACCGCGCCGCTGCGGAACGGCATTGACGGCGTGGTGTACGCCGCGCTGCCCCTCTGCCACGACGGGAACATCATCGACAAGTTCCACATGGTGGTGAAGGAGGGAAAGATCGTGGAGGTCCATGCGGAGAAGGGGGAGGAGACGCTGCGCTCGGCCATCTCCGTGGACGAGGGCGCCTCCTATTTCGGCGAGGTGGCTCTGGTCCCCTACGACAGCCCCATTTCCAACCAGAAGATCCTCTTTTATCATACCCTCTTCGACGAGAACGCCTCCTGCCATCTGGCCTTTGGCGAGGCATACAACGAGTGCATCCAGGGCGGCGCCGATATGACCAAGGAGGAGCTGAAGGCCCAGGGTCTCAACGACTCCATCACCCATGTAGATTTCATGGTGGGGACAAAGGACCTCTCCATCGTGGGGACCACCCATGACGGACAGGAGATCCCCGTTTTTGTGGACGGAAACTTCGCCTTTTGACGGCGTGCAGAAAACCGAGACAGGCATGACGCCTGCCTCGGTTTTCTATTGGATATTTAGACCAATATCAAAATGTATATTGACAAGGGGCGGGGGCTGTGCTATCTTTTATTTAGATGAACTTCTAAATAAAAGATAGGAAGGGGAGAACGGCATGGGATTTCAGGAGACCTTTAAAGCCCTGGGGGACCCCACCCGGCGGGAGATCCTCCACATCCTCCGGGACGGGGCCAAAACAGCGGGGGAGATCGGCTCCCACTTTCCCATGGCCGGGGCCACCGTTTCCCATCATCTCTCCGTGCTGCGGGAGGCGGGGCTGATCACCGACGACAAGCGGGGAAAATATATCTACTATGAGCTGAATCTCTCCGTTTTGGACGAGATCACCGGCTGGCTGGCCGGGCTGAAGGGAGGCGATCGGGATGAAAAATAAGCGGAGCATCGCCCTGATGTGGGGGATCGCCCTGGTGCCTATCATCTTATTAACGATAGTCTATGGGAGACTGCCGGAGACGGTACCCGCAAACTTCGGATTTGACGGTACGGTGAACAGATACGGCCCCAAAGCCATGCTGTGGATGCTGGCAGGGATGGGGGCGATGCTGGCGGCTATGTTCCAGTTCATGCCCCGGATCGACCAGAAAAAGCACAGCTACGCGAAGTTTCAGGCATATTATGACGGGTTCGCCATTTTTATGGAGCTGTTTTTCCTGGGGATCAACTGCCTGGTGCTGACGGAGATCCTCCGGCCGGGCACGGTATCCATCGGACGGACGGTGACGGTGCTGCTGTGCCTGCTGTTTCTCTTTGTGGGCAATATGATGGGCAAGGTAAAAAACAACTACTTCTTCGGTATCAAGACACCCTGGACGTTGGCGGACCCGGACGTGTGGAACCGCACCCATCGGGCCGGAGGGCGGATCTGGTTCGTGATCGGCGTGCTGCTGCTGCCCTGCAGCCTGATGCTGCAGGAGAAGGTGGTCCTCATCCTGCTGCTGGCAGGGGTGATCGGATCTACGCTGCTGCTCTACGTCCTCAGCTATGTGTGGTACCGGAAGAAACACGGCCGCAGCGGGGATGGGGAAAACGGCGGACGGCAGCAGGACGGCTGACCTCTCCGGCAGGGCACAGATTATTGTTAAGAGACGGCGCAGGAGGCATGGCCCCCTGCGCCGTCCGCAGTTGCAGGGCGAGAAATTTTGGAAAAGTGTTTACTTTCATAGTGTGAAGTGTTAAAATGGGAGAAACTATGGGACAGGAGGCTGCCGGTATGGCACGGATCACCAAAAAGAAGAAAAACGACGATTTGTATAAGGCCATCCTGCAGCTGAAGACGGAGGACGAGGTCTACCGCTTTTTCCAGGACCTGTGCACCATTACAGAGCTGCGGAGCATGGAGCAGCGCTATGAGGTGGCGGTGCTTTTGAACCAGGGGCTGATCTACAACGACATCTTGGAGAAAACCGGCGCCTCCAGCGCCACCATCAGCCGGGTCAACCGCTCCCTGCTCTTCGGCGCGGGGGGCTATCAGATCGTCTTTGACCGGGCCAAGGAGCGGCAGGAGGAGCCGAAGGCATGAGCAGCTATGAGACCCTGGCGGGCTGCTACGACGCGCTGACGGAGGACGTGGCCTATCAGAAACGGGCGGACTTTGTGGAAAAGCTGCTGCGCCGCAGCCGCATCCCGGTCCACACGGTGCTGGACCTGGCCTGCGGCACGGGCAGCATGACCTGCATCCTCACAGAGCGGGGGTACGAGATGATCGCTGTGGACGGTAGCGAGGACATGCTGGCCGCGGCACGGGAGAAGGCGGCGGACCTCGCCGGGGAGCCGCCCCTGTTCCTCCACCAGGAGATGCCCAGGCTGGACCTCTACGGCACCGTGGACGCCGCCATCTGCTGCCTGGACAGCCTCAACTATCTCACAAGCCCCAGGGACGTCCAGCGGACCCTTCAGCGGCTGCGGCTGTTCATTGCGCCGGGGGGCGCGCTGGTCTTTGACGTCAGCTCTCCGGAAAAGCTCCGGGGGCTGGACGGCCAGGTGTTCCTGGATGAGACGGAGGACGTCTACTGCGTGTGGCGGGCGGAGTTTGAAAAGCGGAACCAGGTCTGTACCTACTATATGGACCTCTTCACCCGCCGGGAGGACGGGGCCTGGGACCGGGGCTTTGAGCTGCACCGGCAGCGCTCCTATGAGGTGGAGGAACTGAAGGCCTGGCTTTTGGAGGCGGGCTTTACCCACATCCGCACCTTTGGCGACTGCCGCATGCGCCCACCCCGGGAGGGGGAGGACCGGATCTACTTCTGTGCCATCAGGGGAAGGGACTGACCGCCCCGGGAGAGGGCCATGGCGTGGTCAAAGGCGGCCAGGAACATGGCCTCCAGTTCGGTGCTCTGGGTGGCGGCGCAGGAGAGGAGCAGCTCCTCCAAAAGGTCCTGCTGGGGCGGCGTCAGCTGACGGCACAGGCGCTCGGCAAGGATCTCCTGGTCCTCCCGGCGCTGGTCATAGCCGGTTTTTCGGTAGTAGGCCAGGATGGGCTGCTCCAAAACATAGTCGTACAGCAGCTGAAGAATTGGGGACATCCTTTTTTCCTCCCATCAATGTGTATAATTCTATTGTACACACAATTAGGAGCATGTCAACACAAAAATGTGTATATGAATGAGTTAGCTGGAAATGATACGATATAAGCTGGATATATTGGAAGAATTGAAGGCGGTGGGCTACACAACCTATCGCCTGCGCAGGGAAAAGCTGCTGGCGGAGGGGACGATGCAGAAACTCCGCGAGGGCAGCACCGCCATTACGCTGGAGGTTCTGGATAAGCTGTGCGCGCTGCTGCAGTGCCAGCCAGGGGATCTGGTGGAGTGGGTGGAAGGGGAGTAGATGCCTTTTTCGGCAGCCTTGCCGAAGGGGGAGGGTTTCCACCCTCCGGGGGCCTACTTTTGTCACTGAACAAAAGTAGGCAAAAATCAGTTTAGGGGCTTTGCCCCTAAAGACCCCGGTTTTGGGAACAGGGTCATGGAGGGGTCTGTTTTGCCCTCGCTGTCGAGAATAGGTACACCCACCCGGCCCCAGCAGTCCGATACTTCGCCTGCCGGCCCGTGAAACCGGTGGCCGCCAGACCTGCGGGCAGTAGTCTCTACCGTACCTTGCAGAGCATGGTGTGGTGCACCACCGCGCTGACCGCTCCGCTGCGCGCTGCCCCGGTGGGGCAGAGATGGCGAGGGTGCTCTACCGTCCAGCACCGCACCAGCGCTGAGCGTCAGCGGGGAGCGCGGTAATAGGCGCAACGAGACACGTCCAGCAGCGAAAGGAGAAAACAGCAAACCGGGGAGGATCAACCTATCTCTGTCCGGCAAAAAGTTTTTCTCTTGGACCGGCCGCGGCCCGTTCTCTTTTTTCAAAAAGAGAATGGGGGGCGGAGGAAATCGTTGTTTTAAAGAAGGAAAGGAACAATTTCAATGGATACGTTGGTTCGCGCCATCACCTCTGATGGCATGGTACAGGCGGTGGCGGTGAGCACCCGGGAGCTGACAGAGCGGGCAAGGCAGATCCACACCACCCTGCCCGTGGCCACAGCCGCTCTGGGCCGGGCCCTGGCCGCGGCCAGCATGATGGGCAACGCCCTGAAGGATCGGGCGGGCAGCGTGACGCTGCAGATCAAGGGCGGCGGGCCGCTGGGAACGGTGCTGGCGGTGTCTGACCACCTGGGCAACGTCCGGGGCTATGTGCAGCAGCCCCATGTGGACCTGCCCCTGCGGCCGGACGGAAAGCTGGATGTGGGCGCCGCTGTGGGCCATGAGGGTACGCTGACGGTCATCAAGGACCTGGGCATGAAGGAGCCCTATGTGGGCAGCGTGGCCCTTCTGGGCGGCGAGATCGCGGAGGATCTGGCGGCCTACTTCGTGGAGAGCGAGCAGATCCCCACTGCCTGCGCCCTGGGGGTGCTGGTGGACCGGGATCAGAGCGTAAAGGCCGCCGGCGGCTATCTCATCCAGCTGCTGCCCGGCGCGGGGGAGGACGTCATCACCAAGGTGGAGGGCGGCGTGCTGGCCGCAGGGGCGGCCACCGGCCTTCTGGAGCGGTGCGGCAGCCCGGCGGAGATGCTGCGGACCGTGCTCTCGGATTTTGAGGTGGAGATCCTGGAGACCGATCCCATCGAGTACCGGTGCTACTGCAGCCGGGAGCGGGTGGAGCGGGCGCTGATCAGCCTGGGACGGGAGGAGTTGGAGTCCATGCTGCGGGAGCAGGGGGGCTGTGAGCTGACCTGCCAATTCTGCGACACGGTCCACCGTTTTTCCGGGGAGGAGCTGGAAAAATTGATCCGTCAGCTGGGCTGATGGAAAAATTTGAAAAAAAGAAAAAATAAGTGTTGACAACTGAAAGATCTTCTAGTATAATAACCCATGTCGCTCGGCAAGAGATCCCCACCAGGTGCGAGCGGCATGGGGGAAAACGGGAGCATAGCTCAGCTGGGAGAGCACTTGCCTTACAAGCAAGGGGTCACAGGTTCGAGCCCTGTTGTTCCCACCAATTTACATGGCCCAGTAGTTCAGTTGGTTAGAACGCTAGCCTGTCACGCTAGAGGTCGACGGTTCGAGCCCGTTCTGGGTCGCCAACATGTTGAGCCATGAGGCGAAAACCTCATGGCTCACTACATGCCT